>JAAYOZ010000066.1 GCA_012520115.1 Clostridiales bacterium
TTATGTCATAGAGCCTGCCGCAGCCGACCTCCCAGAGATGCTTTTCGGTAAGAGCAATCTGAATCTTTGCAAAGCCGTAATTGCTTACGGCTTCGGCCTTTCCGACAGACCTTCCCTCATAAAAAGCCTCGGCGGAGAACACGCCCTTGCCCTTAAGCTTTGCCTCTAACGTAATAAGGGCGTTCTCGCTGTCGGTGAAGTATTTCACGCTCTCGATGTAAGCCTTCTCCGTGAATTCGAGCCATACTGTCTGCCATATACCCGTAGTCCTCGTATAATCGCAGCCGTGGCTGTAATATTCCTCGCTCTGCTTGCCCCTCGGAATCATCGGGTCACGGACATCGTCCTCGGCGCAAACGGTGATAATATTCTCACCGACAGTTACATATTCTGTAATATCAAATGAAAAAGAAATATATCCGCCCGCATGAGAGCCGACAAGCCATCCGTTTATATAAACAAAGGCCCTGTAATCGACGGCTCCGAAGTGAATTACGACTCTCTTTTTCTTCTGCTCCTCAGTGATGTTGAAGCTCCGCTTGTACCAGACGCAGTTCATAAAGTCCTTATGCTCCACTCCCGACAGTTTGCTTTCGGGGCAGAAGGGAACTATAATCTTTCCGCTCAAAGTTGCGTCCTTCTGATAAAGCTTTCTTGCCTTGCCGCTGACGCTCTTGTCAATCTCAAAATCCCATTCGCCGTTCAGGCAAAGCCAGTTTTCACGCACAAACTGCGGGTTGGGGTGCTCGCTTCTCGGTATGCTCATATTTAGTCTCCTTATTAGTTTGTTCGAAGTAAAACAGCTTTTACATATTTTAACTAAATTGAACGCTTTATTCAAGCACAATATTAATCTATATTTATGCAGTACATTTAACAAAAAGCAGATAATAAAAGGCAAAAAACCTAATAAATCTTTAAATTTTCTGTATATTTAATCATTTTAGTTGACATATCGTCAAAATAGGACTAAGATATTTGATATCGGGGAAAGCAAAAGGCTCTTCCTCAAATTCAGCTGATAAGGTTTAAAAAAAGGGGACTACCTCAATGAAACATTTGCTAAAGCTCTCGGATTTATCCGCCGCAGAAATCGAATCGATACTTAACCTTGCCGACAGGCTAAAAAAAGAGCGCAGGATGGGCATACATCACACCTATCTTGCGGGCAAAACGCTGGGTATGATATTCCAGAAAGCCTCAACCCGCACAAGGGTTTCCTTTGAGGCCGGCATGATCCAGCTGGGCGGCAGTGCGCTGTTTTTGAGCGATAAGGATCTGCAGATAGGCAGGGGAGAATCGATAGAGGACACCGCAAGGGTATTGTCAAGGTACCTTGATGTAATAATGATAAGAACATTTAAGCAGCAGGATGTGGAAAACCTCGCTTCATACAGCACAATTCCCGTAATCAACGGCCTTACGGATTATGCCCACCCCTGTCAGGTGCTTGCGGACCTTATGACGATTAGGGAATACAAAAAGAACCTTGCTGGCAGGACCCTTTGCTATATCGGCGACGGCAACAATATGGCAAACTCCCTCATAGTCGGCGGCATAAAGCTCGGCATGAAGGTGCATATAGCCTGCCCTGAGACAAATAAGCCCGATGCCGAAATAATGAAGTGGGCTTCAGAGAACGGCGAATTCCTATGCACTCCCGATATTCTGCTTGCGGCAAAGGATGCGGATGTGCTCTATACGGATGTCTGGGCCTCAATGGGTCAGGAGAGCGAAGCCGAGGAGCGTAAAAAGATATTCAAAGGCTATCAGATTAATGACGATGTATTGAAGGTAGCAAAGAGCGATTGCATGGTACAGCACTGCCTGCCGGCACACAAGGGCGAGGAAATAACGGCAGACGTCTTTGAGAGTCACGCAGATGAAATCTTTGACGAAGCGGAAAACAGGCTCCATGCGCAAAAAGCCGTACTTTTAAAGCTGTTAATGCCGGAAATTGACTGATTCCCGCAAATAAGCATTTCTTGAACATATAATTAACAGTTTGTTATGCATTTATTTATTCTCACCATATTGACATAACTGAGTCTTTATAGTACATTATGGTTGTGTAATTTGCACATCAAAATCCTATATTTGAAAGGAGCAACTATTGTGACAAAGATTAAAGCGGTAGTATCAATTTTACTTATAATGTCCTTACTGTTTGGCTTTGCAGCCTGCGGCAAGGATAAGAAGGGTACTGACGAGACAACAACAGCAGCTGATACAACAGCTGAGGAAACAACTGCAGCTATCGAAGACACAACAGCCGCAACAGACGAAACCACTCCCACAGGAGAGACTCAGGCTCCGACCGAGGCTACAACAGCCGGTACAGGTGAAACTCAGGCTCCGACACAGGGTCAGACCCAGCCTCCTGCTAACTCCAAGTTCCCGATAGGCACAGATAAGGCTGCTATCGTAAACTTCTACAACACAGCTGCCAACGCTGTTAAGGCTTATAAGGGCCCCCTCAAGGTCACCAGAAAGTCCGGCGCTTGGACCAGCATTGAAAAGTTTGACGTTCCGCTTATAGGCGGCCAGGTCAGAAAGATAGCTGAGGAGAAGCTCCCGAACGACTGGGCAACAGCTCAGCCCAAGACCCTCAGCTTCAACAACGGCGTTGCAAAGGACGGCGACAAGGACAGAACTCTTCAGTATTTCATGCCTCCCGAGGATAAGCCGTTTGTAAGCCAGCTTACAGCTGACGGCATTAAGTCCGCAGAATGCAAGCAGGAAGGCGCAAACGCTAAGGTTACAATCATCCTTGTTGAGGAGTCAAGCAACAACCTTGATTTCATTCCTCCTCACCACAGCAAATGTGCCGATACACTTGCTCTCAGCTCCGCTGACCTTGATCCCTTCACCATCAAGGACGCAACAGTAACCTATAAGGGTGCTAAGATAGTAGCAGTTATCAACGAGGCCGGCCAGCTCCTTAAGCTCACAATCGAAGAGCCTGCATACATTACAGGTAAAGTCGGTTATGGCTCACTCACATTCCCGGCAGCTCTCAACGGCGGCTACAATGTAGACATCTCCATCCAGTGGTAATTACACATTAAATAATGGTCAGAGCAGGCAAAAGTCTGCTCTGATTTTTTGTTTGAGGGTTTTATGACCCGCATATTTTCACGCAGACATTAATAAGATTTAACAGAGAATCATGGGATAAGCATGAAAAGCAGCCTGCGAGCTGCCCCGATTTTCCTCCCCATATTGAGCCGAATAAGGGACGGAGTTTTCAATGCGGAAAAACACTTTGACATAGTTTTTCAGGAGGTATATATATTATCTCTAATGGTAAAAAAATACAAAAAATCGTCATTCTTTTGTAAAAAACGCCGGATAAATTGTTAATAGTTTAGTAATATTTAGTATATTTAACACAAGCATATTGACTTAATCCAATAATTGTATTAAATTAGAAACGGCGATTATCGCATTATCAACTGCGAAAATTTGAAAGGGGTACATAACTCATGAAGAAAAATGCATTCAGACTCGTTTCTCTTTTGCTGGTAGTGGCGATGGTATTTGCTATCGGTGCTTGCGGTAAAAAGGATAAGGACACAACAACTACAGCTGCAGAAACAACCACAGCTGCAGAAGAAAGCACTCAGGATGTAAACGCAACTGAGAGCCAGACCGAAGCCGGCACTACCGCTGAATCAGGAGAAACACAGGCTCCGTCAGACTCTGAGACGACTGCAGGTCAGACCGAAGCCCAGACTCAGGCACCTACGCAGACCGCTGCTGACGTTCCTCAGGGTAAAGAGGCTATCCTTGCCGCCTATACTAAGGTTATGAACAAGGCAAAGGCTGATAAGCCCGGATACAAGAAGGTTGAATATCAGGCTATCCCCGATGATGCTAATAACAGAATAATCAGAAAGGGCCAGGGTTCAATCGGCACACTCCTCGGCGTTGTTGATAAGCTCGGAATTATGACAACCGAGGATAAGGCAAAGGCCAATCCGGAAGTCAAAGAAAAGGGCAGCGACATGAAGTATTTCCCGATTCACAAGAACACAAAGGGATGCCTTCTTACCGATGTTTCCGCCATTAAGTCCGCCACTGCCGAGAAGCTTTCAAACGGCAATATTAAGGTCACAATAGTTCTGAATGACGAAGTCAACTCTCAGCCTCCCGCTGAGAATGCCGCAACCTCACCCAGCAAGATCGGCGGAATGTTCTCTCCTATTGCTAAAAATGATATCGACGAAACATTAAAGGGCGGTATCGTTTCGGCAGTTGTAAAGGATATCAATTACTCGCTCACATATCATGACTGCAAGGCAGTTCTTGAGTACAATCCCGCAACAGAGCAGGTTGTTAAGCTTGAGCAGTACATGATCACCAAGATCGATGCTACCGGCAGAGTTGTATTACTTGGTGAGTTCGATTTAACTCAGGAGCTTTACAACTACATGTTCGTTACAGATTTAAAATATTAATTTAGTCAACTAATATTTCCCCGGGGCTATAAGCTCCGGGGATTTTCATGAAAATAAAAGAGGAGGCGAAAGCCTCCCTTTTGTCTTATTCAGCTGCAAATATCGTGAACCGTCTTCTTTATAATCTCAATAAGACCAATATCCGTTTCTATTCCCTCAAGCTTGGGCACAAAATCATTTGTCAGTATGTTGCCTTTGAGTATAGTTTCATACCAGCTTGCTGCGGCGGCATAGCGGCCGTAAATCAAATCAAGATGAAACCCGTCACGGCAAAGGGAGCGGCCGCCATTTGCATAGTCAAATTCAGGCAGCTTACGCAAGACCTGAATGACATCGCCTGTCGGGATAAGCTCTGCGTTTATTGCGGCAGAGGCTTTTTCGTAAGCTTTGCTTAAAGCGGCGAACATTACGGCCTGAGTCCTCTCGTATTTCTCAAAGCCGTCATGTGTGCTGTCAAGCTCGTATGCCCATGTTTTGTGAATAAGCTGAACCGCCGACGGCACAAGCGCCTTCACATATTGCGAAAGGTTTGTAAGATACGGAAAATACGTCTCCTCAACGCCGCTGTCATAGCTTGCCTGCTGCAATGTTACATAATCCCAGCTGTCACTGAGCAAAGCCTGCTTAATCGAAACATACTCGCCCGTGCTCTCGCCGTTAAGCTGATAATCATACTTCGCATTGTCTTCTTGGGCGTTCTGCCAGTGAGTAAAAAGCGAACAGCCCCCGATGTATAAATTGACGGTTTTGACATCAATATTGCCCCGCACAGCCATTTTGTGAAGGTATTTTGTGCTGTCCTCCGAAAAACTGTTGCCGATGGATAGAATCTTAATCATAATAGCTCCTTTTTGCGGCTGAATTTAAACTAATTTTCGCAGAATACTGTCAATCTGGTGGCCTATAACCTCGGCCATGCGGACAAAGCCCGCATCGTTCGGATGACAGCCGTCAACGGTGCACGCGTCACGGTTCGAGTCCATAAACAAACGCTCGCCGTCAATAAAGTAAACATTCCTGTCTCCTCGGGCAAGGGCGTTCGAGTATGTCTTGTAAATCACATCACGGCGGACTGCGTTCTCCGCCGGATTCTTGTCAAAATCGGGCTTTGAAACAAAGATAACCGGCACATCGGGCTTTGCAGCCCTGATTTTTAAGAACATCTTTTCATGGGTATTTTTAAGATGCTCAACGTTCGGTGCATTGTGGTCGTAGTCGGATACAAAAATGCTGAAGTCAAGTCCCGACATATAGTCCACAATGGCGTCCTCGCCCTTTGCGCTGCCAGAGAAGCCGAGATTGATATGGTCGCAGCCGAATTTTGCGGAAATAATGTTCTGATAACAGTTGCCGGGGCGAGAAGCGCATCCGCCCTGAGTAATGGACGAGCCGTAATACAGCACGGGCTTTCCGTACTTGTATTTTGCCCCGTGCTCTATTTTTGCGTCCTCCTGAAGTCCCACATACAATCGGCTGACGCTGCTGTAAAGGGGGAAATGTATCGTAACGCTGCGCCTGCGTCTGTCCTCAAACCAGTATTTCGACTCATAGCCGTCGGTCATATCCTGCGGCGGCATAAATGTGCCCTTATAAATATCCTTGCCGTCCTCGTTAAGATACAAGTCAAAGCCCGCCGAGCCCGACAGCGGCATGTGCGCTAATCTACCAATGCCAGGTATAACAGCCTTGATAACCACATATTCAGAGTCAGTGGTAAACCTAACCCTCGCTCCTGCGGTGTTTTTATAAAGCACGGCTACGCCCTCGTTTGTCGCCTTTGCAACATCGTCAGGCAGCCTCTTAAAGCAGTCCTCAGTCCTCGGATTGTAAAGTCCGTGAAGGTCAAAAGGCTCGCTGCGTACATCGTGAAAACACAGGTCGTCAATGTCAAATGAGGTAGTAACCTTTAAGTTTTTATCAATATCCTCAATCTTTTTTTCCATTAATATTTCGCTCCTTCAATTCAGCTCAAAACTAATAATAGTCTAAATTAAAAGTAAGCGCAAACAGTTTTTAAATAAAATTCAAAACCCGTCAAGCCGAATATAAGGCTTAACGGGTATTTCTATTGAAAAGATTATTTATCCGGCTTTGCGTCCTTATGGGGACAGTTATCCGTAATCATTTTGATAAGCTCATCGGCGGTAACAAGCTGTATGTGCTCATCAAGAAGGCTGACAAAGTAGGCAAAGTTTTCGGTATTGATAGTCCACGGGTGGACATTTATCACGCTGTAACCGTTGATGCTGTTTATATCAGCCTTATACGAATTCACAACCGCCGCCATTTCTTCAATCCATTCCTTCGTCACTTTTTCCATCTCTCCCGAAGGATGCCACAGAGAGAACCTGACGCTCACAAAGGGCTTGTCGCCCGCAAACCAGACCCTGCCCTTGCCGGCGGCATATCTGTTCGGATAGTACTGCACTATGCCGCCCTTAATATGCTCTGAAGCGGCATAATAATCAAAGTAGTTATTCTTGTCCGGCTTCCAGTCAAGCACCGCAACAATGCTCATGTCGCTTCTCAGCATTGCAGCAACGGTCCTGTCGATATATTCGGGCAGGTTATCCTTATCATAGTCAGAGGGATTCATATAGCCAATTCCCGAAACCCCGCCGATAAAATAATTATTCTCGGTTGCCGATTCGTAGGCCAGTTTTTTGCTGACACTGCTTATCTCCTGCTGAATCAGAGGGAAGGTCCAGGTCATGGGGAAGTCGTAATCTAATTCAAGCTTCTGATAGTACTCATTAAAGCCGTTCTGAACCCACTGCGAGTTATCCCCGTCGCTGAAAACAATCGCCGCATAGTGCTTTGTCGGGTCATTATATGTTTTTGTAACGCTGTGGGGCTGCTTAGTATTTTCAAAATCAAAGCTCCCAATATAACTGTTATTAAAGCTGTGGTCAGAGGGCGTAATATAAGAGCTGTGCTTTGACAAGAGAGTGACAATGGCCTCCTCGCTGTTTGCCCAGCCGAAAACGGCAGTATTCTTGCCTGTAAAGGACAGTATCTTTTTCATAAACTTCTCGCCGTCCTTAGTGTTTTCCGAGAAGCAGATAAAAAAGCCCTGCTGAATTGCCCAATCCCTCAGACCGTGCATGTTTGATTTAATATGTACTATTGCCGACTTAACAAAATGCTCCTTAAGCAGCTCAAAATGCTCAAGCTGAAAGGCATAATCATAATTTATGGTAGAGAAGTCCTTCTTTAAGACAAGCCCGCATTCCTCAGCCAGACTTTTAAGGCTTTCCGGGAAGGCAAGCCATCCGTAAGCGGTCGCATAGTTGCAGGCCACGTTCAGGCCTTCAGCGTTTCCGCAGACTCTGTACAGGGTGTAGCCCTTGTCGGTTATTTTATCCGTATATTTCTCTATCAGAGTCTTAAGCGTCCACGGCTCACCGTTTTCATCATTATATACAACAGTGCAGCCGCTCTTTTCATATTCGGCGAGATACTTTCGTGCGGCATCATTGATAATAATGAAGATTGAAGGCGAGGTTTTCGCCACAATTCCCTGAAGGCAGATTGCAGTATCAAGTCCCTCATCAGGGATATTCGCAGTATCAATCGCAATTATCTCCTTTGAGCAATCAAAATTGACCGACACATAGCCGTAATCCTTAAGCTCCTCTGCGCTTCTGAGTCTGGTTCCGATAGAGCCGATGCTGTTACAGGAGGCAAATGAAATCATCATAGCTAACACCACTGATAAAAAAATCCTTTTCTTCATACCCGCTTACCTCGTTTTATTTTTTGCAGCAAAATTATGTATAAAGAATCATCACTTTTAAATTATACCATTCAGTGACAAAAGTAAAGCGGACAGACCGCAAAAAGCCTGTCCGCAATTTGTTATTTAGTCTCCTGTCAGGTATACTCAAAAAGCTATACCGCATCCGCAGGTTCAAGCTGATTTTTTTCAGCAGGAACGGCAACCATATTCTGTGCCCATTTTCCTGCTTTAACAATAGCTATTCCGATTATGCACTTAACAAGGTCAGCCGCATAGCAAACCGGATAAAGTATCAGGATGTCAAGCGAGGTAAAATGCGTGAGCAAATAGCAGTAAGGTACAAAAATCACCCATGTAAACACGCTGTCAAATAGGAAGGTTGCAAAGGTTTTTCCTCCCGAACGTATTGTGAAATAGGCGCAGTGAGCCACCGCATTGATGCTAAGATACAAGGCATTCGTCAGCATGAAACGGGTTGCAAGCTGCCGCACATCATCGGTAGTATTGTATATGTACGGAATAACCGGCGAAAGGGCAGCAAGCACGCCGCCGACCACGATGCAGGTACAGACATTGAAGAATATAAGTCTCCAAGCGGTCTGCTTTGCTCTTTTGATATCGTTTGCTCCGAGAGCCTGACCTACCATGGCTGCTATTGCGGCACCCATGGAGAAGACAACAACATTAAACATATTCGTTACGGTACTTGTTATATTAAGGCCTGCCACCACATTCAGTCCACGGGTAGAGAGCATCTGTGTCACAGTCGTCATACCGAGTGACCATAATAACTCATTGACCAGCAGAGGCATTCCCTTTCTGACTATTTTAAGAATAAGACTTTTAGGTATTCTGATTGATTTGTACAGACCTTCAGCGAACGGATATCTTAAGCTGTTCCTTTGGGTGTATAAAGCAATAATCAAAAGCTCAACAAAGCGTGCAATAACCGTTGCAATGGCCGCACCCTCAACACCGAGAGCGGGGAATCCGAGCTTTCCGTAAATCAAAAGGTAATTCAGACTGAGATTTGTCAAAACTCCCGCCAAGCTTGCCTTCATCGGAAGTACGGTCTCGCCCATCTCACGGAGTGTTCCGCCGTAAACCTGCGACAGGGCAAAGGGAAAGAGCCCCCACAGCATTATGCGAAGATAGTTCCTGCCGTACTCGAGCATGGCCGCCCTCTCAACTGCATCCCCTTCTCCGGTCAGATATATGGAAATCAATTTATCCCCGAAGGTCAGAAACACAAAGACCGCAGCCAGAAAAGTCACTGCAGCGGTCCATAGCTTGAACCGCACCGTATAACGCAGACCCTCATGGTCTTTAGCACCGAAAAACTGTGCGCCGAATATACCCGCGCCGGAAAGACCACCGAACACAGTCAGATTAAATACAAATATAAGCTGGTTTGCTATGGCAACGCCCGACATCTGAGGCGTTCCGACCAGCCCTATCATGACGTTGTCTAAAAGGTTAACGAAATGAGAAATTGCATTCTGCACAATCAGCGGCAGGATAAGCACAAATACTGTTTTATAAAATGTCCTGTCCCCTATGAATGTGCTTTTGAATCTGCTTAAAGCACCTGTTGTTTCCGGTAGTTTCATAAATGCTCCTCTGGTATGGCTTTTGCCACGGAATGCAATTGTAGCATAAACGAGAAAAACCGTCCAGATGATTTTTGCGGTAGATTTTGAAGTTTCTTAATAGGAATAAAAAAATACCCGTCTGATTATCAGGCAGGTGTTTTGTAACTCTTTAACCGTTCTTTTTCTTCGCAGTAGTGATAGAAGCTATGAGCATACGTCGGATATAACCGCAAGCACTTTTTTGTAATATATACTGTTCATCAGGTATATATCCTGTCTCAGAGAGAAGTTCAAGCCAGTATTCGGTTTCATAACACTCTTTCAGTGCGATTTCAAGCTTGAAATAAAATCCTTTGTACCCTGTGCATATTGTGCTTCATGCAAATCAGCACCGAATGATGTTCCGGAACGAAGCAGCTGACTGGTCAGTACCGATTCACCATTGTTCGTTTTTATCTCTCTGCAAAGGAATCAATTTGTTTTGCAAATTCCTTCGCTTTATCTCTTAATACGCTGTCAGCCACAAGCAATCGCCTCTTTACTTTAAGTATAGCATATATATTTGCACTATCAATTGATAATTTACCACGTGATTGTAAAGTTATATGCAGAATGTGTCGGCGTGATATTGTTCGCTGCGCTCACAGTGATATTGCTGCTTTCGCCGCAGTTATATTCTATTCGACTCAAGCGCCCGCAGGCATATCACTCGGCGATGCCGAATATCACGTGCCGAAGGCACATATAACTCGCAGAATGCGAATAGAACTGAAAAAAGCATCCTTACGGATGCTTTTTTCTGCGTAAGAGTAACCAAACGTAGTAAAAGTGAGGTAAGAGTAAGTAAAAGTAGTGTGCTCAACTTTTACTATACTCATATTCCAAAAGTTCTTCGTCTTTATTTACATACATAAACCCAGCACTTTCAAACAATTTAAGTGAGGCGGTGTTTTTCTCATCAATATAAACTCGAATTTTATCAAAATCATGTCCAGTTTTTCCTACTTGGATATCCTTTAATATAGTTGTCGCAATTCCTTGCTTTTGATATTCCGGAAAAACAACCACAGACATATACAAAACACAGTT
Organism: Clostridiales bacterium; assembly: GCA_012520115.1. Taxonomy (GTDB): domain Bacteria; phylum Bacillota; class Clostridia; order Oscillospirales; family Acutalibacteraceae; genus DTU053. Next base: position 10,881 of record JAAYOZ010000066.1, read on the forward strand.
ATCCAATTCGAGGTGTATAGTGGATACCAAAATGTCATCCTTATAAATTTTATAAAAATAGACGTTATCGCTGCTCGTTATGTATTTCCAATAGTTTTCTTCATCAATACTAATAAACTGCGTAATCGATGGTTGCTTATAAGCCGAAAGGATAATTGGTATATCTTCGTCATCGAGATTCTTTATCAAGCGATAAATCATTTTAAATTTTCCTTTGCAGTGTTTATGGAAGAAATGAGTATTCTGCGAATTGAACCGCAATCATGCAAAGCATTCTTCGAAACATCATCTGTGATAATACCTGCTTTTTGAGCAATCTCGATCCAGTATTCTGTTTCATAGCATTCCTTTAATGCAATCTGCAGCTTGGCAATAAAATCAGGGCGGCTGTGAGCATATTTCGCCTCGCGGATATTTGCTCCAATACTAGTTCCGCTTCGTTCAAGCTGATTTGACAGAGAATAATGTCCTTTTATGTTTTCTGTAAGTTTTAAGATTTGAATTGCAAATTCTGTTGAAATATCAGCAAGTTTATTTTCAGCCATAGAAATCACCTCTTTGAATACATTATATTACAATTTTTAATGATTTTCAATGAAATCGCGCAAGCGCGATGAAATCCGAGCAAGTTCGGATGAAATCTGCTAACGCAGATGAAATTAAATCCGTCCTACTCCCGACGAAGTCGGATTTCATCACGAAGTGATTTCATCCCACTGAGGTGGGATTTATCCCGTCCGTAAGGACGGATTTAGTTGAAAAGAACCCACACTTGTCGTAGACAAATGTGGGTTCTTTTCTGGTGGGAGAGGGTGGATTCGAACCACCGAAGTCGTCGACAACAGATTTACAGTCTGCCCCCTTTGGCCGCTCGGGAACTCTCCCATAATGGAGCTGGTGGACGGACTTGAACCCCCGACCTGCTGATTACAAATCAGCTGCTCTACCAACTGAGCTACACCAGCGAACGCTGTTATTCCTGCGTGCCGAAGCAAGGAATAATATATCACAAGGTTAAATAATAGTCAAGCACTTTTTAGAGTTATTTTTTTGTATTTAAAATCAAAAGGGGATGCACTAAAAAGCGCATCCCCCGCTTATGTCTTGAAGCGTTTAGCTGTTTGCGCTTTTGGTCTTATTGACGGTTTCCATAATTTCTTTAACTACCTGCGCAATTTTCACCGCAGTTTTCGGGCCGACGGAGTTAGTCTCCTCATAGTGGCCTCTGCCGTGGCGGTCCTTCGCCCTGTCAAGATAGGGTGCATCCTTGCTTAACAGGAAGTCGTTCGGAGGCAGTATATAACCGATTTCATCGTTTGCAAGGTTGAATACAAGGAGATTCGGATCGCCGACTATCTCGATAAGCGGTGTCGGGTTAGCCTCCGGGCCGAGACCCGTTGCCGACTCTTCCTCGCTTAAATAACCGCCGTAAACAAGCTCCGGGAAGGTCTCGCCGGGCAGCAGCAGCATTTTAAGCTCATCTATCTCAAAATACGAAATCTCGGTCTTTAACAGATAACCCAGCTTCGCCTCGTCGGAGTTATATTTCTTGGTATGCAGAATCGAAAGCTGTGCGGCGGCCATAAGCACAATGTTCTCGGCCTCAACAAAGAACTCCTGCTTTATAAAGTTGATATTGGCCTTCAGCTCAACCTCGTCCTTAATCGTAAGTGCATAGTCCGCAAGCTGTCTGCCGAGCTCCTTTGTGCCCTCGATTTTCTCAGGCATGGTTTTGGCATGTGAGCGCATGCTTATCATGCCGCCGATTGCGCCGACGAAGTATATGGTCTCGGCGCCGGTTTTCTCATAGATACGCTCTCTGAAGTATGCGGGGAAGTCTGCGCTGATAAGGGAGTTTTCAGATGTCAGTGACTCGGAATGTGAGGCAAAGTTTACAAAGTGAATCTCCCTTGACTTGTCATTCGGAACGAATCTCAGCCTTGTAAGGATATTCGAGTACACAACGGGAGTCCTTATGTCCTCCTGCATGTCGGGAACCTCGACTCTGCCCAGCAGCAGCTTGCCGCCCCTTCTGTCCTCATAGGCCGCCTTAACAGCGGTAATAATAGCCTGCTTGACCGTGGTCATAAACTCAGCGCTTCTGCCCGTTTTCGGCAGCGGACCCCAAATACCCATGGTGTCAATACCCGCATGGTCGTGGGTGCAGAGTATGTTAATGCTGCGGCAGCCGGTCTCGTTCATAAAGTCTCTGAGGCTTTCCTTAATAATATCCCCGTCGCTTTTTAATAGACCTACGGCGTCAAGGGAAACAAACACAACGCCGCCTCTGCCCGTATTGTCATCTATCCAGATAGCATGGGCATAGAGAGTGTCGAGAATGCCCGTAGCGGGGTTGTTGATGTTGTAGCCCGCAACATAGTATTTCTTCTTTGTTATATCCTCGGGCATCATGGGAGCCTTGCCGAAGCCGACGGTGAAGGTGGTGTTCTTAGACGGCTTCATATAGTCAAAATCGGCAGTTGCGATTTGCGGCACTGTCTTAAAGACGGCACCTAACTTGCCGGAGCTTTTAAGATAGCCTGTCATCAGCTTTGTAACTAAAGAAAGCGGTTTCATATCTCCAATCCCCTTTAATTCTTTTTATTCAACATTAGCACATATTCCCATTAATCGCAACAATTTTGAACAGGAGTATTAATCATTTTTGTCAACCCTGTTGCACTTTGTTGAATGTTGGGGTTACAATAAAAAGCGGAAGGATGATTTTATGAGGCTGACTGATGACGAGCAAAGGGTAAAGGAATATCTAAAAGGCGAATCAAAAAAGCGAACCGTAATATGCCTTGACAGCACCGAAAGTACAAACAAAATAGCAAGGGAGTTTTTGGTTTTCGGTGAGGCTTCAGGCGAAAAATACGAAAAGCAGGCACCGCCACTGATAATAGCCCACGAGCAGACCGCAGGGGAGGGCAGGCTCGGCAGGAGCTATTACTGCGAAAGGGACAAGGGGCTTTATATGACAGCTGTTTTCCCCTTAACGGGTAATGAAGAGTATTTGTCATTGCTTACGCTTCTTGCGGGCATAAGCTGCGTTCAGGCAATAGAGGAAACAGCCCGCTCGGCGGGACATCACATAAACCTGACGCTTAAATGGCCTAACGACATATATTCCGAGGGCAGAAAAATGGGCGGCATCATTGTAAAAATGCTCAACCACCCAAACACCGCCGCAATGATAGGCATCGGCATAAATCTGAACCACCGGGCAGGTGATTTCCCGCAGGAAATAGAGGACAGAGCAGTATCCCTTAAAATGGCGGGAGCTGAGAACGTTTCGCCCCTCCGATTGGCGGCGGAAATAATAAATCTGCTGGATGAAAAGGTCTATATTAATAACTTCCTTTCAGCGCCGAATGACGAGCTGATAAAGGAGCTGAACGAAAAATCTTACACAGTCGGCAAGCGGGTCAGCTTCAATTCCGAGGGCAGGCAGCTTCTCGGCATTGCTGAGGAGATACTTAATACCGGCGCTCTGAGTGTAAGAAGTGACGATGGCAGGCTGCACACGGTCATTTCAGGCGAAGCGGGCTTTGTGCTTTAAGAATAGCTATAAAATAGTCCTCCCCGGGGAAAAAAGCAGGGCTTGACTCTGAAGCTCTCTCCCCGGGGATTATTTTATGCGAAGCCGTAAGTCAAGGGCAATTCTGAGGGCCCCTGCGGCGTGAGAATTGAGGCCACCCTTGATTAAGCTCCGCTTATACCGATGCAGCACTTGCCAACTATAAAAGTGGCGCATATCGGTTGCAATCAGTATTAAAGGTGCCGCAGTAACAGTTTATGCTTGTCACCGTTTTTTTGACATTTTTTTTGTCTTCCCCGCAGCAAATTTGTGCACCCGCACACAATAGAATCTTTTTTTCCATTTTGACGAATTCGGGCAAAGCCCGTTTCGATTTGTGCAAAAAGCCATGCTCAAAACTAACAAAAAACTTTAAGAGATTTAGAAGTTTTGAATAATAAAATTTCCCTGAAAAAGAATAATACGAAGTTCTTTGGTTAATATCAACAATGTTATTTTAGTAAAAATCAAATTGCAAATATTGTAAAAAACTAATAAAAAATCGAAATTTTTTATGTTTTTTTTAATTTTTCTCAAAATAAATCATTTATTTTCTCAAAATTACTTGCAAAGTTCGGAGTAATTTTGTAGAATGCTAAAATAGAATAGGTAAAAGTGCATAAATTGAACAATTGTAACAACGATTGTGCAAAATGAATCGAATTAATGTTTCGGCTCATATAAATACAGAATTAAGATTTAAAGAGTAGGGCGGTATGATTATGGCAAATAAGCTTTTTCAGTCTGTCATTCATCAGATGAAGGATGTAATAAACAGAACAGTCGGAGTAATAGACTCCGTTGGCGTGGTAATCTCCAGTACGGACCTCGGCGCAATTGGCGAGGTCAGAGCTCAGGCGGCTCAGGCTGTATTCGGTCAGGACCCTGTCGGTGTGTTTGAGGGCTTTACCTATCGCACATTCGGCGGTCAGAGTCATCCCGAATATGCCATATTCGTCGAAGGCGAGGACGATTTCGCAGCCACACAGTGCAAGGTGCTTTCAATTTCACTCAGCAGCATCAAGCAGTTCTATGACGAGAAGTACGACAGAGGCAATTTTATTAAGAATGTAATGCTCGATAATATCCTCCCCGGCGACATCTTTATTAAATCCCGCGAGCTTCATTTTGACAACGACACGACCCATGCAGTCCTGCTTATCAGGCTCACGGACCAGATTGAGGCAAACGTAATCGATATTATCCAGCCTCTTTTCCCGGACCGTGAAAAGGACTTCGTCATCAATATCAACGAGAATGATATCGCAGTTGTCAAAGAGATTCCCCAGTCTATCGAATCGAAGGATCTGGAAAAGCTTGCCCGCTCCGTATCGGACGCTTTGGCCGCAGAGCTTTACACAAAGACCCTTGTGGGCATAGGCACAGCAGTAACGGGTATCAAGGAGCTTGCCCGTTCCTTTAAGGAGGCTCAGGTGGCCCTCGAGGTCGGCAAGGTATTCGACACCGAAAAGACCATCGTAAGCTACGAGAATCTCGGCATAGCAAGGCTTATCTACCAGCTTCCCACCACACTTTGCGAGATGTTCCTGCGTGAGGTATTTAAGCGTGGTTCAATCGACCACCTTGATTCCGAGACCCTCTTTACGATTCAGAAGTTCTTCGAGAACAACCTGAATGTTTCCGAGACATCAAGAAAGCTCTTTGTCCACAGGAATACCCTGGTTTACAGGCTCGAGAAAATCCGCAAGCTCACAGGCCTTGATTTAAGGGAATTCGACGACGCCATAGTATTCAAAGTAGCATTAATGGTTAAGAAGTATCTTGATGTCACACCCTCAAAATTTTAATTGAATAAGCTTCAGTGTACGGCAAACCCGTTATTACGGGTTTGCTGTGATTGCTTTTCAAAGATATTTTTGCCATCCAGAAAAAGTCAGTAATTTTTGTGACTTCACTTAAAGCTTCGTTTAAGACAAAGGATGTATAATAACAATGACTATCGGCTTGAACTAACAGTTCAAAGCTTTTACATAGAGGTTTAAAAATGATTGAGTTCAGGAACTTGACTAAAATATATCCCAATGGCACTAAGGCTCTCAAGAATGTCAATATCAAGATTGACAAAGGCGAGTTTGTCTTTATTGTCGGCGCCTCGGGAGCCGGCAAAAGCACTTTGCTGAAAATCATCATGCGTGAGGAGGTAGCCTCCTCAGGCTCTGTTATAATAAACAACTACAATCTCAACACGATTAAGAAGAGGGATATCCCCCGCTTCAGAAGGACTATGGGCATTGTCTTTCAGGACTTCAGGCTTATTCCCAACCTGACGGCCTATGACAATGTCGCTTTTGCCATGCGTGTTATCGGCGCAAAGGAAAAGGACGTCAGAAAGCGTGTCACCCATACCTTAAGCCTTGTGGGTCTGTCCTCTAAGGCAAAATGCACCCCCGCACAGCTTTCCGGCGGCGAGCAGCAGAGGGTTGCCCTTGCACGGGCGCTTGTCAACAATGCCGACCTGATTATCGCCGACGAGCCGACGGGCAATATCGACCCGGAGATGTCTTACGAGATTGTCGATTTGCTCGACCACCTTAATGCAAACGGAAAGACTATTATCATGGTAACCCATGAGCATGAGCTTGTTAAGCGATTTAATCACAGAGTAATCGTAATAAAAGAGGGTACCGTTGCGGCAGACCTCAACGACCCGAGCAAAATAGACGAAAGCCTGTTTGACGAATGTGTTGAAACGGGCGTTTGCGGCTATTTCGATGCTCCCAACGAAAATCCCGATATCGAGGAATTTTTAAGAAGCTACGGCATGTATTCCGATTCAGAATCGAAAGAATCAGCGCCAGACAGTGCCTCCTCTGAGGAAAATAAGTCAGACGAGGGCAAAGAGCCCGCGTTGACTACTGAAGGAGGACAAGCCTGATGAAGCGAGCGAGTATCAGATACTTAACAAAGGAAGGCTTCAGGAATATCTGGAGCAACAGGCTCATGTCCTTTGCCTCGGTTTCGGTGCTTTCCGCCTGCCTTGTGCTTTTAGGCTGCAGCTTTATGCTGTTTGCCAATATAGATGCAGTCCTCGATAAAATAGAAGCCCAGAACGTCATTATGGTTTTCGCAAAGGACGAGGCCACAGACGACGAATTGCAGGCACTTCAGGAGGCAATAAACGCAACGCCGAATGTGTCAATGAGCGAATTTATTCCAAAAGAAAACGCCTACAAGGAGCTTGTGGAGTCCATGGGCGATGACGCTTCACTGCTTGAGGGTCTCGGCGAGGACATCCTTCCGGATGCCTTCAGAGTAACCGTCAGCGATATGAGTGCTTATGACAGCACGGTAAGTCAGCTCGGCTCACTCGACAATGTGCTTCGAATCAGGCGCAACAGCGACCTTGCCGCAAGGCTTATCGGCATGCGCTCCTCCATTGTCTATATCGGCGCAGGCGTTATAATAATGCTGCTGCTCGTTGCGCTGTTCATCATAGCCAATACGGTCAGAATCACAATGTTCACCCGCCGCCTTGAAATCAGCATAATGAAGGCAGTCGGCGCAACCAACAGCTTTATCAGATGGCCGTTTATGGTCGAGGGCATATTGCTCGGCATTATTTCCGCATCATTAAGCGTCGGAATCGTATACCTTATTTACAGGTTTGCAGCAACACATATCCAGAATCTTATAGGCATTCTCGGCGCAACACTTGTACCTTTCAAGCTTTATGCAGGATATATGTACTTAGGCTTCCTCGCAGTGGGAATCCTGACAGGCTTCTTCGGAAGTCTTGTTTCGCTCGGAAAATATCTAAGGGAACAGGGAAGTGTGGTTAAGGATGAGTAAAAGCGATTTACATACCGTTAAGAGAAAGGTATTCGCTGTCATCTGCGCAATTATGACAGTGGTGATTTTGTTTACTTCTATAAGCCCCGCAGTCTTGTCACAGACGGACGAGGAGAGAATTAAGGAGCTTCAGCAGAAGGCGGACGAGCTTCAGAAAAAGATAGACGCCGCCAACAAAAAGCTGAAGGAGCTTGCGGGCAATAAGGCAGAGGAGCAGGCGTACATAAGGGAGCTGAACGCACAGATAAGCGACCTTCAGGAGCAAATCGACGCATACAATAACAGTATCAGCATAATAAACTCACAAATCGGCAAGCTTAATAACGAAATCAAGGAAACTCAGCAGAGAATCAATGAAAAGAATGCCGAGAAGAAAACCCTTGAGGGCGAAGTCACTTCCTTAGAGAAGGAAATCGCCGAAACAAAGGAAAAGCTCAAAGAGCGCCTGAGGGCTATGTATATGAACGGCTCCACTTCCGACTGGGAGATACTGCTTTCGGGGAAGGACCTTTCGATGTATTTCCTTCGCAGCGAGCTCACAGAGGGCATTGCAAGGCACGACAATCAACTCATAAACGATTTAAAGCAGCAGATTTCCGACCTTGAAAGTAAAAAAGAAAAGGTACAAGAGGAAATCAAGAGCATAAACGAAGAGCAGGAAAAGCTCAAATCCCAGCAGGAGGCCCACAGCGAAAAGAAGGAGTCCTTAAAAACTCAGCAGAACAAGGTTGCCGCCTCAAAGAACACAATCGACAAAAAGCTCTCAGAGTCACTGAACTTCCTGAATAAGCTTAACAAACAAAGTAACGAATATAAGAACTTAGTCAAGAAGTATGAAGAGGATAAGGCAGCCTTCGAGGCGGAGATTAACCGCATCCTGAGCAGTGAATCCTCAAGCGGCTCCGGTACCATTACCGACGGCAGCAAGATGCTCTGGCCCGTTCCCTATAAGGGCGCATACATAACCTCACCCTACGGCTACAGAAACGACCCCTTCACAGGCAAGTGGACAGGCCACGGCGGCACTGATATCAGCATCAGGGGTGGCGCATTGGGCAAGAATATTGTAGCAGTCCTCAGCGGCACCGTCGTAATCGCCACCTATCATTACAGCTACGGAAACTATCTTGCAATAGACCACGGCAACGGTCTTGTCACAATATACGCCCACTGCAGCAAGCTCCTTGTGGGCAAGGGCGACAGGGTAAAGCAGGGTCAGGTCATCGCACTTATCGGCTCCACAGGTAACTCAACCGGCCCGCACCTTCACTTTGAGGTCAGAGTCAACAATGTCCGCAAGGACCCCATGAAGGGCTATCTGACACTGCCCGGATGATTTGAGCCCTCAAAGGAACCTCAGAAAGGAAATCTATATGAGTAAAAAAATCCCGTTAGGGCTATCTTTGGCAATCACCCTTGTTGCGATTGCAGCCGCAGTCGCAATAACCATGACTGCCTCCATGAAGATATATAACAGCCTTATTAAGGACCTGCCCGGCCGCTCGCAGATGTACGCAAAGCTTGCGGAAATCGATGACCTTGTAAGGAGTGAGTTCTACGGCAAAATCGACGAGGACTACCTTGAGCACCTTCTTGCGCAGGGCTATATTTCCGGCACAGGCGACTCTTACAGCCGCTATATGACTGCCGACGAATATATCAGCTATTATAATGAAATAGCCGGTAAAATGTCCGGAATCGGAATCAGACCCTCCCTCGACAAGGAAACAGGCTATATCGTCGCACAGGAGGTCTATGAGGATTCTCCCGCCGCAGCGGCAGGCATTTCAAAAGGCGATAAGATAAGCGTCATTGACGGCGAAAAGGTCGACAGCTCAAACTATCAGCAGATGGTCAGCAAGCTTGAGGGCGACAAGCTGACAAGCGTCAGCGTCACCTTCATCCAGTCCGCAACCGGACAGAGGCTTACAGCAAGCATCTCTAAGGGCTTCACCACACGCTCCGTTTCCCACAGCAAGCTCGGTACAATCGGTTATATCAGAATCACCGACTTTTACAAGAACACCGCCGAGCAGTTCAAGGACGCAATTAATAAACTCAAATCAGATAACGTAACGGGACTTATAATAGACGTCAGAAACAACAGCAAGGGCGAAATCAAATATGCCGCAGAGGTAATAGATGTCCTTGTCCCCCTTGCAACCGAGGGTACCGGCGCAATAGCCACCGCCATCAACGCAGCGGGCGAAACGATTGAGGTCTATTCGGCGGATTCCGAAAATGTCAACCTGCCCATAGTCGTGCTTGTAAACGAGAATTCCGAGGGCGGAGCAGAGCTGCTCGCCTGCGATTTAAGGGACTACGGCAAGGCACAGATTGTAGGAGCCACAACCGGCGGCAAGGGTACGCTGCAGCAGGTTTTCCGCCTTGACGACGGCAGCGCCGTGCTGCTCACCGTAGCGGAAATCAAGCCCTATATAAGCGATAGCTTCAACGAAAAGGGCGTCACTCCCGATTACACGGTTGAATTAAATCTTGCAAATCCCGACGATTTGTGGTTATTAAAACCCGAAGATGACGCACAATATCAAAAGGCGTATGCGCTTCTCACAGAGAATTGATATTGCCGAAAAAATATCTTGCATTTAATTTCAAGATGTGATAATATTCTTATGTTATGATGATTTGTCTGAAAGAGGTGACACTGATGAAAGAGAATTTGCATCCTAAGTACAAGCCCGTTGTTGTTAGATGTGCTTGCGGTGAAACATTTGAGACCTCTTCAACCAAGGACGAGCTCCGTGTTGATATATGCTCAAAATGCCATCCTTACTTTACCGGTAAGCAGAAGTTGGTTGATACCGGCGGTCGTGTTGACAGATTCAACAAGCGTTTTAATATCAACTCTAAATAAAACCGAATTAAAACTTTATTTAAGCGGAAACGGCACTAAATCTTTGGTGCCGCTTTTGGCGTTTAGAGGTGAAAATGTCTTATATTACAGTAAAAAATGAGGCAGCAGCGGAATACATCGAAAAGCGGTCACGCTTTATCGCAACCTGCGCCCCCGTCAAAACCGTAAAAGAGGCAACCGATTTCATAGACGCTTTAAGGAAGAAATACTGGGATGCCACACACAATGTTTATGCCTATTCCGTTAAGAGCGAAGGCGTAAAGCGGTTTTCGGACGACGGCGAGCCGCAGGGTACCGCAGGCATGCCCGTTCTGGATGTTCTCGAAAAGACGGGCGTGACCGACTGCGTAATAGTCGTAACAAGATATTTCGGCGGCGTCCTGCTCGGCACCGGCGGGCTTGTCAGGGCTTATTCAAAGTCCGCAAAGCTCGGTCTGACTGCGGCGGGGCTTATCGAAATGCGTGAATGCACGGCCTTCACCATTGCCTGCAATTATAGCTTCTACGGCAGAATCGAAGCCTATATCAGAGAAAACGGCGGCCAGATTGACGACACACGCTTTGCCGAAAATATAGAAATAGACTTCACCCTCGAAAATACAAAAAAAGACCGCTTTCTTAAAAATCTCACCGATGTTACCCTCGGACGATTTACCCCTGTTGAAAAGAATGAGCTTTATAAAGCCTTCCCCCTCGAGCTTCAGGACGACGAATAAATAATTTGTTGAAAAATTTAAAAATAAAAAAGGGAAAAAGGGAAAGCGTGTCGTATATAGTAAATGAAGTATTATGCGAGCCTCGTCCCTGACCGAATAAAATCGAGTGAAAGGTTGTTGCCGATGCCGTCAATAAGAGAGCAAAGTCTGATTTTCGAGCAGCAAACCCTGTCCGAGCGTGCCTTCCTTTGCATCAACACAAAGGGCAGACTGAAGCCGGAAAAGGAGTGCCTTATCAGAACAGCCTTCCAGCGTGACAGGGACAGAATCATTCACTCCAATGCTTTCAGGCGCTTAAAGGATAAGACCCAGGTCTTTCTTTCCCCCGAGGGTGACCATTACAGAACAAGGCTTACGCATACCCTTGAGGTCTCACAGATAGCCCGAACTATTACAAGGGCATTAAGGCTCAATGAAGATTTGACCGAGGCCATCGCCTTAGGACATGACTTAGGACATACCCCCTTCGGACATGCGGGCGAAAGAGCGCTGGACAGCGTCTTTGACGGCGGCTTCAAGCACTATGAGCAGAGCCTCAGAGTGGTGGACTTCCTTGAGCGTGAAGGGCAGGGACTGAATCTGTCATATGAAGTCCGTGACGGCATACTCTGCCACACCTCGGGCAAGCAGCCGGAGACCCTTGAGGGCAGAGTCGTAAGGATTTCCGACAAGATAGCATACATAAACCACGACATCGAGGACGGCGTAAGGGCCGGCATAATGTCGGAGGACGATATACCTAAATACATATCAAACGTTCTGGGCCGCAACAA
>JAAYOZ010000067.1 GCA_012520115.1 Clostridiales bacterium
CACAAAGGCCTCTTCCGTGGTGGTTGCGACGGTGTTGGTGACACTGATTTCACCAGCTACGGTGGAGTTTCTGAAATCAATCGTAGACTTGACCGCAGCATCGTTATACATTATGCCTGCAAGTCCGCCGGTGTAGACACTGGCCTCACTGTCAAGGATTACATTGTGCTGAAGGTCAACATTGCAGTCGACGATTTCAAATTTTGCAAGTAACGGATCTCTCCAGTAAGGATATACATAGCCGACAACGCCGCCTGTATATACTCTTGCGCCGACGCCGTCAATATCCGCAGTCAGGGAGCCGCTTACCGTTGCATTTACAACGCCGCACTCGCCTGCATCTCCTGCAAATTCACCTGCTCCGACAATGCCGCCCATCTGCAGCGAGCAGGATGTGGAAGCGCTTTCACCGACCATATTGGTGTGGCCATTCAGGTCGCCTGTGAATGTCAGGTCGTTGAAACTCATTTTCTCGCCCATTGCATATCCGATTATACCGCCCATTGCCATATACCTGTAAGCATTGCCTGTAATGTCGGCATTTACTGTGCTGCCTGAAACATTGACTCTGTTTGCCATGCCCACAAGGCCGCCTAAATACGGACCGCTGTTCGGAGTGACGCCGGGGATGTACTCGACTGTGGTTTCAACGAGAATCGTGCCTGTGAATGAGCTGCCGGTTATGCCGTTATGCGGATAGCCGGAGTTTGCGTTATAGCCTACAAGTCCGCCGACTGCCGGACGGTGCTGGCCGCTCTGGCTGAAAATCGACTTGTAGATTATGGTGTTGTCTGCCTTTACGTCCGTGGTTCTGCAGTTTTCGACAAAGCCCCAGACAAGACCCGCAACAAGGCCGACATTCGGGCTCATGACATTTGCGTCTTTAATATCAATTTTACCTGATATTTCGAGATTCCTTATTCCGGCACCGTCGCCCGAAGAAGCACGGACATAGCCGAACAGACCTACTGCCGCAAGCGTGTTGTCGGTAATCTTCAGGCCGCTTATTTTGTAATCGTTTCCGTTGAAGATGCCTCTGAACCAATTGCTTGCATTGCCTATCGGGGTCCACTCTAAGTTCATCAGGTCAATGTCGGCGCCGAGATTAACGGTTTTGCCGTTAAAGTTCGTGCCGCTGTTTACAAGTGCCGCAAGGCCTGCAAGCTGTGCACCCGTTGTGAGTGTAAAGCTTGTATTTGACGAAACAAACCAGGAGGTATCCGCCATATCCGCCCATGTGGGAACCTTGATAACATTGCCCGTTACCATGCTGCCCTCGGGGAAAGTATTGTCTGCGAGAATAGCATCCAAATCGGCAAGTCCTGCGTCTCTTACTGCTCCGAAGGTGACTCCGGCTATTGTGTTGCCTGTAAAGTCAAATACCGCTGTATCGGAAATGTCCGCAATGAAATGGAAGCCGATTGTTTCGCTCCAGACAGCCTCATCATAATCCTCGGGCACCTCTATGATATTGCCCGCAAAGCTTACTGCCGGGTCTGCGCCCGTGCCGCTGACACCGATTGAACGGGCTGCAAAGCCTCTGAAGTATCCGTCGGGCCATCTGAATGCGTTAGCTGTTGCCAGCGGGGCAATTATGTTGCCATCATATGACCATTCGCCTGAGCCGTTAAAGGCGTTCTCATGCAGGATTGCTGCGTCTGCTGCCTGCAAGACGTTATCATTAACAGCTCCTCCGACTGTGTTGGCAAGAGGACTGATCTGAAGAGCCACACTGCCGCCGTAAATCTCGTTAGTCTCAATAATTGCGCCTGTATTTTCTACAACCAAAGCCGCATATCTTGAGCCTGACTCAATGTAGTTGCCCGCTATTACAAGGCCCCAACGGTCAGTTTCGGCTGCATTTGCATCTCCGAAATACAGCGCAATTTTATCTCCTGCCGATACTACACGGTTATTTGTAAATTCGATATTTACACCCGTAAATATGAGTTCCTGTGCGTCGACCGGAGCTGTAGCCTCCTCGTTTAGGAAGCTGAAGCCCTTAATGAATACATTATTCGCTGAGACATCGATAAGTGCGCCGTTTGTTATATCCGCTCCGTCGGGATATGTGATTACAGCCTCCGGTCCTCTGTCGGCAGAACCCGGAATGTCGAAGTTGGGTCCTAAGAGAACAATTGCCTTATATACCGATAATTGCTCACGGTATACGCCCGGTGCTACGGCAATAACCTGTCCGGGAGATGCTGCGTCGATAGCGGCCTGGATGCTGCCGTCTGCCGGGACCGCTATATCGCCGACAAGCACCTGTACAGAGGCGGTTTTGCCGCCGTCAACCGTTGTCACGGTGATTGTTGCAAATCCGGTGCCGACAGCAAGTACATTGCCGTTCGCATCGACGGTTGCCACGCTCTCATCGTCTGAAGCCCAGGCGACCTGTTTTTTTGAGGCGTCATCGGGGCTTATTATCGGTGTTAGGGCAACAGTATCACCGACACTCATAAGCAGAAATTCATCACTTAAGCTGACCGAATCCACCGGTATGTAAATCGGTTTTACTATTCCAAGAATACCGTAAATGAAGTCTTTTATAGCCTGAATGAATCGCTTTATTGTGTCTACAAAGTCTCTGAGGCGTTGTAATATGGTATCGGCTGTCTCCTCAGGGGTTAAGGGTGTTTCGTTGGCCTGCATTGTCTCCGGTTCGGTACCTTCTGCCAAGGCCGTTATGCCGAAGGAAGAAAAGGCTAACAAGAATACAAGCAGTAAAGCTGTCACTTTGTTCAACCGTTTCATTTTCACTCCTCCTTTGATTTTGTCGGGGTTACCCTTCAGGTGCTCTCTTACTGAGCCGGATACGGAGGCAAGGCAGGTCTTTGACTACCACCGCAAATACTAAAAAAGACTCTAATTCCACCCCCAAAACTTTCTAATCAGCACAGGATTTTAACTATTACATCGCCTCCTTTAATTTCATAATACTGCCAATATGCCGGGTTTTTTCACATATTGCGACAGTCTTTGTAAAAATATGGTACCTTCAATAGCATAAAATGTCAATATGCGACCACAACTGTTCAATATGACGCAAATTCACTGCAATAAAATGCGTCAAAATTCACAGTATGTCTTTATTCTCCGCCAGAAAAATACATAATGGAACAGTGATACCCATAAGCCGGAACAAAAACAAAAAGGATGAGCCCTTTTGGCTCATCCTTTTTGCTTTAACGGAGGGTAAATTTATTTTTGCTTTGCTTTGTAAAGACCGGCTATCAGCATATCGGCAATCGCCATCTGGGACAGACGCTCAAAGGCGTGTATGCCGGGCAGGATTCCGTCGCCGTTGTAGTAGCTATGTAATGCTACGTCCGCAAGGCTGTTCAGCTTACATTCGCCCCAGGAGGTTATGCCTATTACCTTCGCCCCTTTTGCTTTGGCGTCACGCACCAGATCCAGGACTATATTGCTGTTGCCGCTGTATGAAATGGCTATGATAACATCGCTGTTGTTGTACTGCTCCCGCATTGTCGGGTAGTAGTCCTCCTGATTTCTGAAAAGGTCCACATGCATTCCCGCCATGCGAAGATAGTGGTGTATATGGCGGGCAACTATAAAGGAGCCGCCGTAGCCCACAATCTTGACATAGGTGGTGTTAGAGAGCAATTCGATTGCCTTTTGCAGGCTGTCTTCCCTTATCAGCTTTTTGGTTTCGTTAAGTATAAAGGTCAGGTTGTCTATAACAAAGGGGATTAGCTGTTCATCGGTTTCCAGCTTATTTAAATCCATGCTGCTTGACGTCGGAGGCGATTCGGCAATCGTGCTCTGAAGCGCAGCCTTTTTCAGCTCCTTGATGCCGCCTAAACCGATGCTCCTGCAAAAACGCACAACAGTAGGCTCACTGACCCTGCTCTCTATGGCAAGGCTTGCTATGTTATGGTCTATTATGTTTTCGCCGAGCATCAAAACCGCATCGGCGACCTTCTTCTCGGAAGCAGTCAAATCATCATACTTTCGCATTATTCGCATGTTCAAGCTGACGGGTAAATTCTCATCCACAACAATTCAAACCTTACTTTCTGCAAAATTCAATTTATTATACTATCACCATAGTAAAGCATTGTCAAATATCAGTGCTGTACGGGTAAAAACTGCTTTATTTTATGAGCTCTTTTGCGTGGGCGTAGATGTTTTCGGCTGTGAGGCCGTATTCGAACAGAACCTCTTTTGTTCTGCCGGACTGGCCGAACCTGTCCTCTATGCCTATGCGGTCAAATTTGATGCCGTCCTTACCCACAAGGGTGCTTGCTACGGCTTCGCTGAGTCCGCCGATTACGTTGTGCTCTTCCACAACAAGGATGCGTCTGCACTTATCCGCATATTCCAGAATGCTGTCCTTATCAAGGGGCTTTACGGTGTGCATATTCATAACAGCTGCGCTGATTCCTTCGGCTTGCAGCTTTTCGGCGGCCTCCATTACGAGGCTTACGGGGAAGCCGGTTGAGATAATGCACAAATCCGAGCCGTCCATGAGAAGCTGCGCCTTGCCGATTTCGATTTGCTGATTTTCGTCTGTGATTTCAGGCACGCCCTCTCTTGAGGTTCTGATATAGACGGGGCCTTTGATTTCGTATGCTTTTTTGACAAGTACCTTAGCCTGATTATAGTCGCAGGGTGAGAGGATAGTCATATTCGGAATTGCTCTCATGCTGCCGAAATCCTCAATGCACTGGTGGGAGCCGCCGTCGCCGACAGGGGTGATTCCTGCGTGGCTGCCGACGAGCTTAACGTTTGCCTTGCTGTATGCGGCTGCATTGCGGATAATCTCGCCCGCGCGGCCTGCCATAAAGATTGCAAAGCTCGATGCAAAGGGTACATAGCCTGTGCGGGAAAGGCCAACCGCCATGCCCACAAGGTTCTGCTCGGCGATGCCTACGTCTATAAAGCGGTCGGGGAATTCCTTCTGAACTGTCAAGGAGCCTGTGGCATGAGCTAAGTCTGCGTCAAGAGCAATTACATCGCTTTTCTCTCGCATGAGCTCGGCTAAACCCTCGCCGTAGCCCTGTCTTGTTGCTCTTATCTTTTCTTTGTTCATTTCAGACCTCCTAACTCTGCCTTGGCCTGCTTCATTAAATCGCCCTGCGGGACATTTCCGTGCCAGGAGAGGTTGTTTTCCATATATGATACGCCCTTGCCCTTGACCGTGTTTGCGATTATGCAAAGGGGTCTGCCCTCTGCCTTTATATCGAGGGCTTTTTGAATCTCATCAAAGTTGTGACCGTCGATTTCTCTGACTTCAAAGCCGAAGGCCTTCATTTTTTCCGCAAGACCGCCGAGTGCCATTACATCCTCTGTTGAGCCGTCCAGCTGCAGGCCGTTGCGGTCCACAATCATTGTGAGGTTGTCGAGCTTGAAGTGGGCTGCCGCCATGAGGGCCTCCCATACAATGCCCTCCTGAAGCTCGCCGTCGCCTGTGAGGACATAGACCCGGTTGTCAAGACCCTGACGGGCAAAGCCCAAAGCCATGCCGACTGCGACTGATAAACCCTGACCCAATGAGCCGGTGCTGCAGTCGATGCCGGGACACTTGTTCATATCGGGATGTCCCTGAAGCTTGCTGCCGAAGTGTCTGAGGGTCAGAAGCTCCTCCTTCGGGAAGTAACCCTTGTCCGCCAGAATAGCATAGAGGGGCGGGTTTGCATGACCCTTGCTGAGTATGAAGCGGTCTCTGCGCTCGTCGTGCGGGTCGTCGTAGAGACGCATTTTACTGTAATAAAGGACTGTAAGTATATCTGTTATCGAAAGCGAGCCGCCGGGATGTCCGGAGCCGGCGGCCTCAAGCATATCCATTACCGTAAGTCGGATGCTCGCTGCTTTTTCTTTTAAAAATTCCTGAGACATTTGTTCCTCCTGTGCCTATGCTTTATTTACGCTGCCGAAGAGCTGCATTTTCTTGATTGCTACTTCCTTGCTTGCCTCAAGGCCGGGAGCCAGAAGCGCACGGGGTGTAAAGCCTTTACTTGTTAAGTCTTTACCTTCTTCGATATACTTTCTGACGCCTTCGGTAAAGGCAAGCTGGCATTCGGTATTTACATTGACCTTGCAGACGCCCATGGAAATAGCACGCTTGACCTGGTCCTCGGGAATCTGCGAGCCGCCGTGGAGTACGAGAGGCAACCCGTTTGTGACATTGCAGATTTCCTCGAGCACATCAAAGCGAAGTCCCGGCCAGTCTTTGGGGTACTTGCCGTGAATATTGCCTATGCCGGCTGCAAGCATATCTATGCCGAGCTCGGCCATTTTTGCACAGTCGGCTGGGTCGGCGCACTCGCCCATGCTTGCAACTCCGTCCTCTTCGCCGCCGATAGCGCCGACCTCGCACTCGAGGGAGATGCCCTTTTCTCTGCAAAGTCCTAAGATATAGCGGCTTTTTTCCAAGTTCTCCTCAATGGGAAGTGCGGAGCCGTCGAACATCACGGAGCTGAAGCCGGATTCGATTGCGTCAAGGACTTCGGCATATGTTCCATGGTCGACATGCAAAGCGACCGGCACGCTGATTTTAAGATAATCTATAAAGGATGTGACTGTTGCGGTAATGGTTTTGTAGCCGCCCATATACTTGGCGGTGCCGCCCGAAACGCCTAAGATTACCGGGGATTTCATCTCCTCTGCGGCTAAAAGATAGGCACGGATGGACTCCATATTGTTGAGGTTAAAGTGACCTATCGCATATCTGCCCTTTTTGGCAGCTTGAATCATTTCTGTTGCTGATACATACGGCATAAATACATCTCCTAAGTTTTGTTTACATGACAATATCTTTGTTCTTCGATACCTTCATAAAGATTGCAAGTGAAATTACGGTAAACAGAAGCAATATTGTAGATACTGCGCAGGCTGGACCGTCTGTACCGCGGCTTACCAGAACATAAATCGACAGCGTTAAGGTCTGGGTTTTTGCACTGTATAGCATAATGGAAGCGGATAACTCGGTTATAATCGATACCCAGCTGAGTATAGCGCCGGAGACAATGCCGCTTGCCATCATGGGAGTGGTGATTTTGAAGAAGGTTTTAAGCTTCGAGGCTCCGAGGCTTATTGAGGCCTCCTCTGTCGTAATGGGTATCTGCTGCAAAACTGCCACACTGCTTCGGATAGTGTACGGAATACGGCGTATGGTCATAGCTATAATCATGATTGCCATGGTTCCCGTGAGCACCAGCTTGCCGGAGCTGAAGGCAAGAACAAGCGCTATGCCTATAACAGAGCCGGGGATGATATAGGGAATCATTGACATGGTATCTATCACGTTGTTAAGAGCGTTCCTGCGGCGGACGACCATATAGGCTATCAGAATCGACATAAGAACGACTATTACCATAGTGATTCCGCCGATGATGATTGTGTTCGGCAGGGCTGTTCTGACAGACTTCCATGCGGTTTTATAGCTGTCTAAGGACAGTCCCTTTGTGAAGTTGCCGAAGGCGTTTGTCTTTCTGAAGGAGCAGTAGACAAGGTAAACCTGCGGCAGCATGCTGATTATTACCACAAGGTAGGTGTAGAGGTGCATCAATATGGCAGCTATGGGCTTTGCTTTCTTTCTCTCAATAGAGTGCAGCGCATTCATCTTGAAGCTGAACTTATTGGAAGCGTATTTCTGAAGCAGGAATACGGCTGCAGTTATGATTATCGCAATAACGCTGATGGCCGCTGCAAAATTGTAGTTCTGCGAGGTTTCACCAACATATTGCTTGTAGATTTCTACGGGGAATGTGCGGTAGCCCTCGCCGATGAGCAACGGAGTTCCGAAGTCGGCCATGGCTCTCATGAATACCATGAGCGCAGAGGCTAAAATCGAAGGCGTGCATAAAGGCACAACAACCTTGAAGAACCGCTTCAGACCGCTGATTCCGAGGTTTTGTGAGGCCTCTAAAAGGGAGTTGTCCACATTGCGAAGTGCGCCCGAAACATACATGAATACCAGCGGATAAAGTCTGGTGGTCAGAACAAGTACGACACCGTTAAAGCCGTATATGCTCGGAAGTGTTATCCCGACAAGTCCGAACAGGTTTGTGATAAGACCGTTTCGTCCTAAAAGCAATATCCAGGCATAGGCACCGACAAAGGGTGCTGACATGGAGCTCAGAATGATTAATACCTGTACTATGGAGCGTCCACGGATGTAATAAAGGTTATATAAATAGGCCAGCGGGACTCCTATAAGTAGCGAAAAGACTGTCGTTGCGATTGAAAGCTTAAAGCTGTTGAATATTGTGTTTAAATAATATTTGTCGCTGAAAAACTTTGTAAAATACTTAAGAGTAAAGCTCCCGTTCTCAATGATTGACTCCTTGAGAATTGAGAACATCGGATAGATAAGGAACAGAACATATATCAGCGTGATGAC
The DNA here is from genome assembly GCA_012520115.1 of Clostridiales bacterium. GTDB lineage: Bacteria > Bacillota > Clostridia > Oscillospirales > Acutalibacteraceae > DTU053. The sequence goes on from JAAYOZ010000067.1 coordinate 8,369, forward strand.
AATGCTGAC
>JAAYOZ010000068.1 GCA_012520115.1 Clostridiales bacterium
GACAATATAGATTGACTGGTCAAAGAACTCCACTTCACTGAAATCTATAAATTCAAAGCTGTCCTTAAAGGAGTCGAGAAGACCGAGATTGATTTCGTAATGGGTCTTATAATAGATAAGCTGTCCCTGTGCGTTCATCCTGCACTCGGCATAGGCGTTCTGATATTTCAGCACGGCCTTATCAATATCGAAGTCGGGAATAATGGTTTTTACAAAGGTTTCGAGCTTGTCGGTATTGACCAGATCGAAAACCCTGCCCATTGCAGATTCCTTGGTGGGGTTGATTTCGTCGTTTATACTTATTTTAATGGAATATGCGCCGGAGTACTCCGGGATGAAATCATAGGAGCCTATGTCGGCTGTCGTGAGTGCGGAGACGTAAGGCTCGCCCGAAACGGAGACGATACTGTCGCAGTCGGTGCCCTTGAATATCAAATCGGTCTTTTCCTCGGACGAATTCTTTAAAAGCACCGAGCCTGTGGCGGTTTCAAAAGTCTGCTTTAATTCATCGAGATTTAAGCCCGTAGCGGCCTCAATCAATGCCTTAAACGGACCGAGCTTGTCCATATTGCCGGCCAGAAATGAGGACAGATTGCCGATTGAGTCGATAATATTGTAAGCCTTACCTATTATTTCGGCGACCTGTTCCGAATCAGTTCCGGTAATTCCCTGCCTTTTGTTCATCTCAAAGGCGGGGCGTTGCTCTTTTATGGGATTGACGCTGTTATTGAAAAGTTCCGCAATACCTTCAATACCCGGGTCGGGCATATATGCGGCTGCCGCACCGATGCCGAAAAGCATGCTCAGAATAAGGGTCAGGGCAATAAGGCTTAATATTCTATGTTTTAACGTCCTTTTCATTTAAAGCACCCCGATATGTATATAAAAACTTAAAATTCCGCTTGTATTTACTCTTTTTTATAAAATAGCATAAAAAAAGCGAAAATGCAAAGCAAAGTTTTTAGAAAAAGCGCTAAAAATTACTTTTTGCTGCTTTTGGATGTTAAATACAATTAAAATCCTTGTTAAACATCTATTAATATGCTAAAATACAGGGGAAGTTTAAATCGGCGGCAGTGGAGTTCTTATGAAGCTTGAATACAGAGGGATGATAAAGAATATTGAAGATTTGCCTAAGGCCAACCTTCCCGATAATGCGGTGAAGTTCAAAGAGCCTCAGACTCTCTCGCAGGTAAATCTTGCAGCTGCGCTTTATATGGTTCCGCTTGCGATTTTTATAGTAATAACCGTCGCTCTGGGCGTTGTTTACGGCGGCAAGAGCAATCCCCTTGACGCGCCGCTCTTGCCGGGCATACTGCTTGCCCTTGCGGCTGTCTTACCCCATGAGCTGCTTCACGCAGTGTGCTTCGGCAAAGGGGCTGTCGTCGGCCTTTATTTTGCGCCGAAGGAGCTTATGGCCTTTGTCTACTGCGACGCTCCCGTAACTAAATTGAAGTTTATACTTTTAAGCCTTTGTCCCAACATAATCCTCGGATGGATTCCTTTTATACTTTGGTTTATTCTGCCCGACCTCGGCCAAAAGGGCAGCACCATGCTTATCTTTTCGGTATTCTCTATTATGATGGGCTCGGGGGACTATATGAATGTGATGAACGCTCTAAGGCAGATGCCTAAGGGCAGCTATCAGCAGCTTTCGGGCATGCATTCTTACTGGTACATGCCCTGAAATCAAGGCAATTATGTGCTTGTCCGCACGGATACACAACCCTTAACCTTACCGGAGGCGGCCTGCACTTTTGGCATAAACAAACCTAACGGAGGTATTAAACAATGGCAGACAACATTCTTGATCGTTATGAAGGCGTGTTCACCGATGAACAGAAAGTCGATGCGGACCGCAAAATTAAGGTAGGCATTATCGGATGCGGCTGGATTGCAGAGGCTCACTTGAAGAGCTATCTCAAATGCCCTGATGTTGAGATAGTCGCAGGCGCAGACCTTATTCCCGGCAAGGCGGAGAAATTCTTTAAGGACAACGGTATTGAAAATGTACGTTGCTACCTGAATCATAAAGAGATCATTGACAACGAAGAGCTTGATGCCGTAAGCGTTTGCACCTACAACGCAACCCATGCAGAGTGTACGATTTATGCTCTTGAGCACGGCGTAAACGTTCTGCTTGAAAAGCCCATGTGCGTCACTCTCGAAGAGGCTGTCGAAATCCGCAAGGCAGAGAAAAAGTCCGGCAAGGTCCTTTCAATCGGCTTCCAGCCCCGCTTTGACGAGAACATGAAGATGGTTAAGAGAATCGTTCAGTCCGGCGAGCTTGGCGAGATTTATTACATTCAGACCGGCGGCGGCCGCAGAAGAGGCATTCCGACCCCCTACGGCACCAGCTTTATCGAGAAGGATACCGCAGGCATCGGCGCAATGGGCGACATCGGCTGCTACTCCCTTGATATGGTTCTGAACGCTATCGGCTATCCGAAGCCCCTGACCGTTACCGGCTATACTTCAGACTTCTTCGGCAAGAATCCCAAGTACATGCCCAAGAAGGAATATGCCGATGTATTCGGCGTTGACGACTTCGCAGCAGGCTTTATCCGTCTTGAGGGCGGCATAATCCTTGACTTCCGTATCTCATGGGCTATGCACCTTGATACCCCCGGCGATACTATAATCCTCGGTAAGGACGCAGGCTTAAGAATCCCGTCAACAGACTGCTGGAACGGCAGCATCGGCGGCCCGCTCAAGATTTATCATGACGTTGCAGGCGAGCGTGTTGAAACCGTTCTTCCGATGGCTAAGAACAAGGGCGACAATTTCGATAAGAAAATCCGCTCCTTCGTCGACGCCGTTAAGTACAACCTTCCCGCTCCCGTTCCCTCACACGAGATTATCTACAACCAGGCTATTATCGACGGTATTGTCAAGTCCGCAAAGCTCGGACGTGAAATCGAAATCGAGATTCCCGAAATATAACAGTCAAAGGCGCCGCTTAATAAGCGGCGCCTGTATTTTCAGCTATGCGGTCGGGTTATGCTTGCACTTACCTTATCCTCTTGATTTCGGCTCTTTCTGCATTTTAAGTGCTTTTAAGGGCGGGTTTTAATTCTTTTTTGTATTTTTATGCTTTTTCTATTTTTTCCTGTAAGACGGCACTTTTTGAAAAGCGGCTTAAAAACGTCAGATTTTGTTGAAATATCGGGCTTTCTGCCAAAATATTAACAAAGTCAACTTAATGTATACATATTGACGAAACCATTTTTGTTGGTTATAATTGGTAATAACTTGTAAATTTTTTCGTTTGCTACAGCATTTTTATCCGATTGACAAGGTTTATCGAAATTCAGCTTTTTCGCAATAAAAACAGTATGTTTTTGGAGTGTTTGAATTGTCAAATATAAAGAAGTGCACAAGGCAACAGATTGAAGAAATCGAAAAAGCCATGAAAAGCACGAAATCAAAAAACGAATACAGGCGTCTGCAATGTCTGCTTTTGAGGATTCAGCAGAAAATGCCCCTTCAGCAGGTGTCCGAAATCGTCGGCTTTAACAAGTGCTATATCAGCAAGCTGCTCTCGCTGTATCTGGAGAACGGCCTTGATGCCATTATGGACAAGCCCATGGGCGGCAACCGCCGCAATATGACCTTTGAGGAGGAGGAAGAATTCTTAAAGCCCTTCCTTGAAAGGCGCAACAACGGCGAGAATGTGACCGCCGCAGAGATTCTGCAGCATTACAGGGAGGTCACTGGCACCAATTCCGCTTCCTCTACGATTTACAGGCTGCTTGAAAGGCACAACTGGAAAAAGTCAGGCTGATGATTTCGGATTAAAATGAAATATTCCGCTATCAATGCCGTATTGTCAGGACTCTCCTTCTGACAGTATGGCTTTTTGTTTTGTCCGATGGCTAATATCTATTGATTTTGTGGCGGCGTTACGGCTTAAAAGCTGCGGTCGGGGGTATTAATACTTTTTTGCAAATTTGCTTAAAATATGGAAAATTTCTTCTATTTTATGTTGAAATTACTTAAATGAATCAGTATAATAGTACTGAATGTGAAAAAAATAACGAGAATTTGGGAGCAACAAGGAAAACCATTGATTCGCAGCAAATTATCTTTGCAAAACAGCAAAAGATGAATTTAGGAGGAGCTAACATGACGCATGAAGAAAGGCTGAAACAGCTATCGGCGGATTTCGGCGACTGGTGGAAGAAGGGTTATGAGATTCCCGAAATGACCAATAACCTCTACCCTTACGAAAAGCTATTCTCGCCCATCAGGGTAAACAGCATCACAATCAAAAACAGGCTTGTCATGGGCCCCTTGGGAAACATCAGCATGTGCGAGGAGACAGGCCGTCCCAACGACAAGATGCTGAAGTACTTTGAGGAGAGGGCAAAGGGAGGCGTAGGTCTGATTACGACCGGCCTCATCCCAGTTTCCTACGGAATCGACAAATCCTTAATCGAGCTCGGAGAGCTTACATACTTCCCGAGAATCGACCGTTCAAGAACCGTCTTTGCAGGCTGGAGGGACTTAGCAGCTATGTGCCACTCCCACGGCAGCAAGATTTTCATTCAGCTCACTCCCGGACTCGGCAGGGTCGGTAATCCCCAGTGTCTTGTCAATCAGAAGAAGTTCCCCCGCAGCGCATCCTTTAACCCCAACTGGTATATGAAGGATGTGCCGTGCTTAAGGCTGTCCGACAGGAGCCTGAGAAAGATTATCAAGCGCATAGGTCAGGGCTCTGCCGACGCTAAGGCCGCAAACCTTGACGGCGTATATCTGCACGGCCATGAGGGCTATCTCTTGGAGCAGTGCACCAACACCGCCTACAACCGCAGAAAGCTCGGCAGATACAGCAATTATCAGAACTTCGGCCTTGATATGATAAGGGAAATCAGGCGCAGGGTCGGCGACAACTACCCGATTATGTACCGCATTGATTTAAGCCTTATGCTTAATCATACATACAAGGACAAAATGAACACGGTATCGCCCTTAAAGAAGTTCAAGAACGAGAGAACAGCCTTGCAGACTCTTGATTATATGAAGAATCTTGTTGAGGCCGGCGTTGACATGTTCGACGTGGACTTAGGCAGCTACGACAACTGGTGGCTCCCCCACCCGCCCGGCTCAATGCCTCCCGGCTGCTTCCTTGAGGTTGCCAAGA
>JAAYOZ010000069.1 GCA_012520115.1 Clostridiales bacterium
AAGAGTGAGGCGAACCTTTTCTCCACATCGGCGGCGGGAATAAGCATTGCGCCGTCCTTATAATCGTATTGGTGGGGGGCTAAATCGCCCTTGAGGATTGCCCAGAGGGTGATGTCTATCAAATCTGCGCTGTTTGCCAGTGCGATGTCGTCAAAGGGCTCCGGGTCGTTTGCCACGACGGGGACGAGGAACTCGTTATACTGTGCGGTTTTTGCGCTGTTGTCAAAAAGCGAGATAATACCGCCGACTGAAAGCTTTGCGACGCTGTAAATGCCGAAGCAGGCAAAGATGACAATAAGCACGCCGAAGAAAAACGCAAGATTGCGCTTTATTTTGACGGGATTTTCGGCCTTTTCCGATGAACGGAACTCCTGAACATTGGGCTTCTGCTCATAGCGGTTCAGAGCCTCGTCCTTTTCCTTTTTTTCTTCCGGAGCTTCGGCTATCGGCCTTTCCTCTTCGGATTCTTCTTTCGGCTCTTCGGCCTTTTCCTCTGTCGGCTTTTCGGCAGCATCCTTGTTCACGTTTACTTTGATGTCACTTAGCTTTTTTGATATGCCGAGGCTCTCAAGGATTTCCTCAAGGGGGTCCTTTGCCTTCTGCTCGTTATTTTCGGCCTGATTCTCGCTGTCAAGCCTTTTCTCTTTGTCGTCCATACTCAGACTTCCTGTCTTTATTTTTTGTTACCTTATCTGTCCGTCGCCTCTGATAACATACTTATATGAGGTAAGCTCCGGCAGGCCGACGGGGCCTCTGGCGTGAAGCTTTTGAGTTGATATGCCTATCTCTGCACCGAAGCCGAACTCGCCGCCGTCGGTGAACCTTGTGCTTGCGTTTACATAGACGGCCGCTGCGTCTACTTCGGCACTGAACTTCTCTGCGGCTGCGAAGCTCTCGGTTATGATTGCCTCGCTGTGCTTTGTGCCGTAGGTGTTTATGTGATTAATCGCTTCGTCTATGTCCTCAACAATTTTGACGGCGATTATATAGTCAAGATATTCAGTACCCCAGTCCTCCTCGGTGACGGGGACTACATCGGGGATGATTGCGCTGACAAGCTCGTCGCCTCTGATTTCCACTTTCTTTTCATCGAGCTTATTCTTAATGGCGATAAGGGCAATTTCCGCAATATCTTTGTGCAAAAGCAGCTTTTCCGCCGCATTGCAGACGGAGGGTCTGGAGGTCTTGGCGTTGAACACGATTTCAGCCGCCATATCGATATCGGCGGATTTGTCGACGTATATATGGCAGTTGCCCGTACCGGTTTCTATGACGGGGACCGTGGAGTTTTCGACCACAGACTTAATAAGCCCTGCGCCGCCTCTCGGAATGAGGACGTCCACATATTCGTTGAGCTTCATAAGCTCTGTGGCGGTCTCCCTCTTTGTGTCCTCTATAAAGCAGATGCAGTCGGGGGAAATGTCGGTCGACTCAAGGGAGGAGCGCATGACCTTTACTATTGCGGAGTTAGAGTTTATGGCCTCCTTGCCGCCTCTTAAAATGACCGCATTGCCCGATTTAAGGCACAGTGCGGCGGCGTCTGCCGTGACATTCGGGCGTGCCTCATAAATGACAGCAATAACGCCTAAGGGGACTGACACCTTGGTTATTCTCAGGCCGTTCGGACGGGCGGAGCCGGACAGAACCTTGCCCACCGGGTCGGGCAGGTTTGTGATTTCGAGCACTGCATCGGCTATGCCCTTAATTCTATCCGGCGTGAGTTTAAGACGGTCTATTAAGGATTCGGACATGCCGTTTGCCTTTGCCGCCTCAATATCCGTTTCATTAGCCTTTAAGATAGTGTCCATATTCTCGACAAGCGCCTTTGCGATGAGCCTTAGCGCCTTGTCCTTTTCGGCAGAGCTTGCATTTGCAAGGCTCGATTTTGCCGCTGCCGCTCTCTTGCCTATTTCCGTTACATATGAGCTCATGTCAGTCACCTCTCATATTGTTTTTTATTTGCAGTCACATTTAAAGAGGGTGCCTACGCTGTGGCCGTCAATCAGCTTATATATGTCGGCGGGGTCGTAGCCGTTCATAACTACCGTCTGAATGCCAGCCTCGGTTGCAACCTTTGCCGCCTGAAGCTTAGTAATCATACCGCCCGTTCCCCTGTCCGTTCCCGCACCGCTGGCGAGAGCAAAGACCGCATCGTCGATTTTGTCGACACAGGAAATAAGCCTTGCGGATTCGTCCTCCTGCGGATTTGCGCTGAAAAGACCGTCGATGTCGGTGAGAATTACAAGTGCATCCGCATTAATGAGCTTTGCGACAGTGGCGGAGAGGTTATCGTTATCGCCGAAGACTATTTCCTCGACCGCAACCGAGTCGTTTTCGTTGACTATCGGGATTGCACCGAACTCAAACAGCTTTTCAAAGGTATTTATAAGATTCTGGCATCTTTCAGGGTCGTCAACGTCGCTCTTGGTTATAAGCAGCTGGCCGACGGTGTGTCCGAACTCGGAAAAGAGCTTATCATAAATAAACATCAGCTCGCACTGACCGACGCAGGCGGCTGCCTGACGTCCCGGGGTGTCTTCCGGCTTGCGGGAAAGTCCCAGCTTGCCCACACCGACGCCGATTGCGCCGGAGGTAACAAGGACAACCTCCTTGCCTGAGTTCTGAAGGTCCGACAGAACCTCACAAAGCTTGCTCATCCTTCTGATATTCGCCTTGCCTGTGCTGTAGGTAAGGGTGGATGTGCCTACCTTGAAAACTATTCTTTTTGCCTCTTTAATTGTGGCCATGATCATGCCTTCCTATGTTTATTTTGCCTTTGGGCTATGTATTATGAAATCTTACGCCCGATATGCGGGTCGTAAACTGTAAAGCTTTATTTATTATATCATCAGAGGCTGTTATTGTCTACAATATGGGATTAAAACTTCTCGATTAGCACATTTTCAGGCAAATTATTAAATTATTCTTACATGTCGAAATAACTACATATTGTGGTTTTTTGCTCAAAACATCTGTTGACTACATTTACCTATAATGTTAAACTATTTGTGTTGCATTCTGAGCTTTTTAACATAGTATTTACATCTAAAAGGGGTTGTGAGAATGAAGATTAAATTGGCGGCTGTTATAGGCATGGGCACAATCAGTCAGCGTAACGGCGACAGCTTTAACATAAACGGTCGTGTTCCCTTGATGGCTGAGGCGGACGGGGGATACAAGGCGGCCGGTGAGCTTTCCTCTCCTTTTATTCTGGGCGCATTCAGCGGCAGCATGGTCGGCAGCGCCTTCACGGCGGCGAATATGCTCACCGAGCATGCAGAGGCTATCAAGGCCAGCGAGGACGACTATAAGAACAGCTTCCTTGACTACCTTGAGAGGGTCAGGAACGAGGTCATCCGTCAGGAGGGCGGCAGTATAGCTTTTTCAGTGGCTCTGCTATATGCCTATAACGACACGATTGCGGTTGCAAGGCTCGGCAAGAACAGGATTTATCGCTTCTCCGGCATTAATCTGACCGCCATACCCGAAAACCGTGAGGCGCAGGGTCGCCAGATGAACGGCGGAATGGACCATATAGAGGACATCCGCAGCGGCGACAGGTTCCTGATTTTAGGCCCCGGCGTTGTCAGCGCATTGACCGAAAGCGAAATCACGAACATTTTATCAATATCAACAGGCGTCAAGGATGCGGCCAAGAGGCTCTTTGACGAGGCAAGAGCTAAGAACTCACAGGAGGACACTACCGTAATCATATTCTCGGTAGAGAGAGAGGTTCCCCCGCCGGTGATTCCCGAAGGAATGTACTCCGCTCCCCCGATTGCGGCGCTGAAGTCCGAGGCCCCGGTTGTTGACGGCGATGAGCCGGTATATGCTTCAGACGATGAGAGCGCATTTGACATAAGGAAGTTTGCCTCGGACAACAAGATTCTTATCGGCGTTGTTGCGATTCTGATGAGTATACTGGCGCTTATGATAGTCTTCATACTCAGCAGGCGTTCGCAGTCTGTCGACGAAACCACGACCGATATTACCACCGAGGAAGCGACCTCTGAGGAGGTCTCCGGCATAGTTTCCGAGCCTGCCGGCGACACGACCGCAGAGGAGACCACCGAGGAGACCACGGAGGAGCCGACAGACGAGACCACGACCCGGAAGCAGACCACGACACGCAAGGAGACGACCACGAGAAGGCCGACCACCACAAGAAGCCAGACCACCACAAGCAGGCCGTCCACGACTGAGGAGGCTTCATCGACAAGCGAGCCGTCCTCGACTGCCGAGCCGTCCTCGACTGCCGAGCCGTCCTCGACTGCCGAACCGACAGCCGAGACTGAGGCTCCCACGGAAATCCCAACAGGCACTGAGGCTGAAAATTCCACAGCGGCAACTCTGGCAGGTTAAAACTTAAAAAATAAGAGCCGCAGAAATGCGGCTCTTTTCTTTGGATGCAAAAAGCACGGTACTTATGTACAGTGCTTTGATTTTTACCAGGTAACCGTCCACTTTTCGATGTAGGCAAGACCGACGCTGATGTCCTTAGCGTTTATTAAGGTAACCTTTACTTCACCGAAGTACATAACGCTGGGGAGATATGTTTCAAGCTCGGTGATATTGCCTGTTGCCTTATCAATCTTAGCCTTTACCCATGCGTCAAAATAGCGGTTCTCCAGATTCTTGAACTGAACCATGTTGCCTGCGGCGTCGGTAATCTGCTTTTCTTCAACAACATTTACAAACTGACCAACCTTGCCGCCGCCTGTGGGAGGATTGACATCGGGATTGGATTCACTGGAATTTGCCTTTAGATAAACCTCGTAATATGTACCCTTGTCATCGCATTTTGCCTCTGCGATTGTGGAGGGGTCAATCTTTACATTGCTTACCTTTCTGGGCGGGAAGTTTTCAACGATTGCGGCTGCACCAGCAAAATCATACCTTTTGTCGTCAGCCTTCATAAATGTGCCCATAAGGTTTGATGCAATGCTTTTTAATGCGGAGTAGTTTCCAAGCTCAAGTATGTTCTTGTAGTGCTCGGCGTTGGAATAGACCTTTGCCACGCTCTTTGCCTGAGACTTTACCTTGTTGACGGCTGTTTCATAGTATTTGACTATCTCATCTTTTGTGGAGGGCTTGCCGCTGACGGGCGCCTCGGTTGCCGGAGCCTTTGTTTCGCCGGCGGTGGCTGCTTCAGTTGTGCTTGGAGCGGCGGTTGTGTCTGAGGGCGCTGCTGCCGTAGTCTCTTCGCTTGTTTCGCCGTTTACGGGAGCCTGAGTTTCATCAGAAGCTGCGGTAGTTTCTTCGGTTGTAGTTTCAGGTGCGGTGGTGGTTTTGTCCTTATCCTTGCCGCAGGCTGCTATGCCGAAAAGCATTGTAAGTACAAGTATTGCAGAGAGTATTTTTCTGATTGACGTGTTCATAGTTACCTCCGAATATTTAGTAGAAATATTGGCAAACCGAATTTAACTCATTCTACAATAGAAGCAATTAAATAGTCAATAATATTGTTGATTTTTGGAAACTACTCCGCCGATTCCTCAGACTGAATTGCGGTACTGCTCTCGCTTGTTTCCTCAGGTATGCTGCCTGAGGGGACGTGGTACTTTCCTATGCCGTCTCTTGTAAGTATGTAAAGACTGCTGTCGTTCTGTACTATTTTTATTCCGTCACTGCCCGGCTTTATGTCTGCTACCTTTTCGCCCTTGCAGTTGTAGGCTATACTTCCGTCGGGCAGAAGCAGGCTGACATACTGCGAGGAAGCGGAAACAAGCTTTACCTTTTCATCGCAGTCCACCTGATACAAGGTCTTGCCCTTTTTGTCAAAGACGCTTATCTGATTGTCGCTGCTGTTGCCGTACCGGGATATGCACAGGGCGGAAATGCCCTTGTTTACCGCCGAATAGCTGCAAAGCTCATAGGGTGAGAAGGTCAATAATTCCTTCGTTTCGTCGCCGTTTACAAGCGTCAGTATGCTGTCGCCTGCGGCCAAGAACCTCTTGCCGCCCTTATATTCAACGGAGAACAGGGAAACGCCGTCAAACTGCTGTACCTTAACCGGGTCCTTGTATCTTATATCGAAAACAAAGAGCTTTGAATATATCTCGCCGTTCTGAGCGCCGAGGACTATCGCCGCAACTCGCTTGCCGTTGTCCGAGAGCGCTACATCCACTATATGCTCCTTCTCGCAGTTCCACTTGAATATGACCTCGTTGACCGAATTGTAGACGGTAAGTGCGCTGGTGGCATAATCGGCTCTGTGGGCAATTGCATACCTGCCCCGTTTGCCTATGGTGCCTGTGATGATTGAGGCCTCTGCCGTGGAGTCCATAAGCACGCCGCTGTCCTTTTCTATTCTGAAAGCCGAGGACTGCCTGTCAAAGAGCAGCACCTTGCCGGCATATACCTTCATGGCGGGGGTTTTGTAGTTGTGGCTTTGCCTGTCAATTACCTTTGAGGAGCTGTCGAGGTAGATAGTTTCGGTGTTCGTAAGTACCACGATTCCTGAGCCGTAGGGCTTTATGTCGATTACATCCTCGTAATTAAGGCCGTATGGCTCGTTCCAGTCGCCGGCGGAGCTGAAAAAGGCGGAAACGGCGTTGCCGAGGGCGGTAAAGGTATCGGCGCCGAAGCTCCTTGCGGCCACGAATACAATAATCAGCAAAAGCCCTGTTATCATCAGGGTTTTTAAAAGAGTATTCGTGCGCTGCTGCTTGGTGCTTGTTCCCTTTTTCTTTTTGCCCGGCACTGTAATACCTCCTAAAGCGAAATCAGTATTCCACCCTATTAAGATAAAGCCCCTCGGCAGGGGCGGTGAAGCCTGCTGCGAGCCTGTCCTTTTTCTCGATTATCTCTTTGAGGGTTTTATATTCGAGCCGTCCTCCCTGAATTTCGAGCAGAGAGCCGACCATAATCCGCACCATATTATATAAAAAGCCGTCGCCGCAGACTATGAACTTGACAAAATCGTCCTCCCGTAATACCTTTGCGGAGTAAACCGTCCTGACCTTGCTGCCGACCTCACTGCCGGAGGCGCAGAAGGATGTAAAGTCGTGTGTTCCGACAGCGCTCATTGCTGCTTCGTTCATCAGATTAATATCAATCGGATAGGGGTAATGAAAGGCCCTGTCCTTGTAAAAGGGGTTGCGGTGCTTTGCGTTCCAGATAAGATATACATATTCCTTTTGCCTGCAGCTGTATCTTGCGTGAAAGTCGTCGTCCACCTGACGGCAGCTTTTCACCGCAATGGAGTATGGAAGGTAGTAATTGAGAGCGCCCACATAGGCATCCGTGGTCATTTCGCCTTCGGTCTTGAAATTGACGCAGAACATATTTGCGTGAACCTTTGCGTCCGTTCTGCTGCAGCCGTGCAGAACGACCCTCTCACCGCTTGCCTTGAAAATCGCATCGGACAGAACCTGCTGTACCGTTATTGCGTTTTTCTGCATCTGCCAGCCGTGAAACTCTGAGCCGTCAAAGGAAAGGGTGAGAAGTAAATTTCGCATTATATCACCGACTCGAAAATAATGTTGAGTGCGATTACCCCGCCGACAAAAATAAGCATTGAGAACATCAGAATATAGTCCCTTGTCTGGAGTTTGAGCTGCTTCATCCTCGTCCTGCCCTCGCCGCCGTTGTAGCAGCGGGCGGACATGGCAAGGGAAAGCTCAAAGGCGTGCCTGAAGGAATTGACAAGCAGGGGGATGAATATGGGTAGCAAGGCCTTTGCACGCTTTACTATTCCGCCTGTCTCAAGGTTTGCGCCCCTTGCTTTTTGTGCGCTGGTGATTTTATCTATTTCGTCAATCAGTGTGGGGATGAATCTTAAAGCTATCGTCATCATCATTGCAAGGGTGTGGACTCCGTTTTTAAGCCCGAAAACCTTTAAGGGCGACAAAAGTCTCTCGATGCCGTCTGTCAGCTGGGTGGGCGATGTGGTGTATGTCAGCAGCGAACTGACAAGCACAAGGCAGATGATTCTGATAACCATGAATATGGTGGTATATATGCCGCCTGTGGTGATTGTGAGATAGCGGCTTGTGAAAAGCACCTCGCCCTGCTTATTGTAAAAAAGCTGTAAAGCAGAGGTGAAAATCAGCAAAATAAGCATGGGTCGAAGGCCTTTAAGAATAATCTTCAGGCTGATTTTTGACGACAGCACCGCAACTACCGAAAAAAGTGCCACAAGGGCAAGGGAATAGAAATTGTTGCAGACGAAGATGAAGATAATGGCAACAAAGGAGAGAACGAGCTTTAAGCGGGGGTCGGCATTGTGCAGCACCGAATTGCCGGGAAAATACTGACCTATGGTGATGTCCCTTACCAAGCTATTCCCTCCCTTTTTAAGTATCTCAGCAGCTCTTTTTCAGCCTGCTCTTTTGTGTATATATCCGTATTAACGTCGAGTCCCTTTTCCTTCAGCTTCAAAAAGATGCTTGTAACCGGCGGCACCTCAAGGCCGAGGGCGGCAAGCTCCTCGCTCTTTGTGAAAATCTCGTGGACATCTGCATACTTATATATTCTGCCCTTGTTCATCACGATGATTTTCTCTGCAAGGGAGGCCACGTCCTCCATGCTGTGAGAGACGATGATGACCGTGCTGTTTGTGCTTTTTCTGAACTCGGATATCATGCCGAGGATTTTCTTTCTGCCGCTGGGGTCAAGTCCCGCTGTGGGCTCGTCAAGCACAAGAACCTCCGGACGCATGGCGATGATGCCGGCTATTGCGGCCCTTCTCTTTTCGCCGCCGGAAAGCTCGAAGGGGGATTTTTTTAAGAGTTCGTCGGTAAGGCCTACAAGTTCCGCAGCCTCACGGACTCTTTCCTTGATTTCATCCTCGGACAGCCCCATATTTGTCGGACCGAAGGCTATGTCCCTGTATACGGTGGTCTCAAAGAGCTGATACTCAGGGTACTGAAAGCAAAGCCCCACCTTAAAGCGTGCCTCGTGGGCGGACTGCTTGCTCTGGTTTATGTCCTTGCCGTTGAGCAGCACCTGCCCCGTGGTGGGCTTTAAAAGTGCATTGAAATGCTGAATAAGCGTACTCTTGCCCGAACCCGTATGACCGATAATCCCCACGAAGGAGCCTTTTTCAATCGTGAGGTTTATATCTTCAATCGCCGTTATTTCAAAGGGTGTACCCGAAGAATATGTGTAGGATACGTTTTTCAGTTCAAGCAAGCTCATCTGTTATTCACCACAAACTGACTGAAGGCCTCTGCGAAATCCTCGGCAGTCAGTATACCTTTTTTAAGATTTATTCCGCTGTTTCTGAGCCTCTCGGCAAGATTTGCGCCGATAGGCAGCTCGAGTCCCGTCTCCCTGATGGTTTTAACATCGCTGAAAACCTCCTGCGGGGTGCCGTCCTTGACGATTCTGCCGTCGTTCATGATTATGATTCTGTCGGCCAGAACAGCCTCGTCCATAAAATGCGTGACTAAGACTACGGTGATTCCGAGCTCTTTGTTAAGCCGCTTAATGGTGCTTATAACTTCTTTTCTGCCAACCGGGTCAAGCATTGCGGTAGGCTCATCCAGAACTATACAGTCGGTTTTCATGGCGAGGACTCCGGCAATTGCAACACGCTGCTTCTGACCGCCCGAAAGCCTGTGGGGCTCGTGCAGTCTGTATTCATACATTCCGACCGTTTTAAGGGCTTCGTCAACCCTCTGCCTGATTTCTGCGGGGGGAACGCCGAGATTCTCGGGGCCGAAGGCAACATCCTCCTCGACTATTGTGGAAACAATCTGATTGTCGGGGTTCTGAAAAACAATGCCCACAAGCTGCCTTATCCTGATTTCAAGCGCCTCGTCGGAGGTATCCATGCCGCTGACGATGACCTTGCCCTTTGTGGGGTGGAGGATTGCGTTTGTCATCTTTGCGACCGTGCTTTTGCCCGAACCGTTATGCCCTAAAATAGCTACAAATTCCCCGCGGGAGATGCTGAAATTAACATCCTTCACCGCAGGCGGGGTTTCTGCGCCCTCCTCCGTGTCATAGGAGTAGGAGGCGTTTATAAATTCAATTAGCGGGGTCTTACCCGATTTTTTGTCATCATAGTCTGTCATCCGCATTCAAATGTCCTTTCCGGGCTTTATCACGAAAGGACATACCGACCGTAAGTAAAAGTATCAACCAATCAGTCTATGTCCTCTAAGTAATTCAGGTATATTTGTGCCGGCTTAATCCTCGGCAGTCCAGACGGCAGTGGAGCCGCAGGGCAGTACAAGTCCCGTTGAGGAGGCTTTAAGTCCCAGCTCGTCCGAGAAGATTTTGCCGTAGGAGGTGCCCATAACGCTGCCTAATATATATGTCATTACTGCCGGTGAAAGGCCGGCAGTATATGAGCTTATCATGAACATAAGCGGGTCGGGGCTGAGTACGCCCTTAATAAGCTCGGTCAGGTTGTAGACCTCGTCCTCGAGCTTCCAGACCTCGCCGCCGGGGCCTCTGCCGTAGGAGGGCGGGTCCATGATGACTATATCGTACTTATTGCCACGCCTTATCTCTCTCTGGACAAACTTAATACAGTCGTCCACTATCCACCTGACGGGCTTGTCCGCTACGTCCGAGGATGCGGCGTTCTCCCTTGCCCATAAGGTCATGCCCTTTGAGGCGTCCACATGGGTGACTGCCGCTCCCGCCTTTAAGGCTGAGACCGTGGCCGCTCCCGTATAGGCAAAGAGGTTGAGTACCTTCGGGGTATTGCCATTTTTCAGTGCCTTATTGATAATGCCCGTCGTATAGTCCCAGTTTACGGCCTGCTCCGGGAAGATGCCCGTATGCTTAAAGCCCATGGTCTTTATATTGAAGGTCAGGTCCTTATAGGCTATGCTCCAGTACGGAGGGAGCGCCTTATAGACCTCCCACCTGCCGCCGCCCTTGTCGGAGCGGATGTACCTTGCGTCGGCCTTTTTCCACAGGGGGCTTTTTTTCGGCGTTTTCCAGATAATCTGCGGGTCGGGGCGGATGAGAATGATATCCCCCCACCTTTCAAGCCGTTCGCCCTCTGTGCAGTCTATAAGCTCATAGTCCTTCCAGTCGTCAGCAATTCGCATTAAATTAGCCTTTCCTTTACAACCTCGGCGATTTCCATGCCGAGCTCGTTTATCTGCTTTTCGTCCCTGCCCTCGAGCATGACCCTTACAAGCGGCTCTGTGCCGGAGGCCCTTACAAGCACTCTGCCGGAGTCGCCGAGGGCCTTTCTGGCGTACTCGATTGCATGGTTTATCTCTCTGTCCGTATCGAGCCTCAGCTTACCGAGTGCTGAAACCTGAACATTAATAAGAACCTGCGGGAATACCTCCATAACGCTTGCAAGCTCCTTCAGGCTCTTTCCGGTTTCGCACATTACATTCAATACCTGAACAGCCGTAAGCTGACCGTCACCTGTGGAGGCGAAGTCGTGGAAAATTATGTGACCGGACTGTTCTCCGCCAAAATTATAACCGTTTTCGAGCATATTTTCAAGAACATATCTGTCGCCGACCTTGGTCTGAACGGTGTTTATGCCGTGATTGCGGCACATCTCGAAAAAGCCCATATTGCTCATTACGGTGGTGACGACCGTATTGTTGTTGAGCATATTCTTGTCCTTGAAGTGCTTAGCAAGGATGGCCATTATCTTGTCGCCGTCGACGAGATTGCCGTCCTCGTCAACGCACAACAGTCTGTCGGCGTCGCCGTCAAAGGCAAAGCCCACATTGTAGCCGTCCTTTCTGACGATTTCGGCGATATGGTCTATATGCGTGGAGCCGCAGCCCTTGTTGATATTAACTCCGTCCGGGTCGCTATTGTAAATGTCAAAATTTAAACCTAACTTGCCGAAAAGCTCTGCTGCAGTGACCGAGGCAGAGCCGTTGGCGCAGTCGATTGCCGCCTTAATGCCCTTATATGAGCAGCGGGCGGAAGTAGCTATATGCTCTACATAATCATAAACCGCATCTCTTGAAAT
>JAAYOZ010000070.1 GCA_012520115.1 Clostridiales bacterium
AAATATAAGCAGCAGCACATGTTATGCCGCCGCATTTGCGACAAACTAAAAAAACAGGAACTAATCCTTCAGGTCGTCAATAAGATTTTTGACATCGAAGGGAATCTTCTCAGGCTCTTCTTTTGCAGGTTCTTCCTTTTCAGGCTCTTTTTCTTCGATGTTTTCCTGCTCTGAAGTGATTTCGGGAGCTTCTTCGGCTTCGGCTGTTTCAGTTACGGTTTCGGAAGTTTCTTCTTCGACTGCTTCGACTGCTGCTTCGGCGTTTTCTTTTTTCTCAGCCTGTTCCGCCTCATACTCGCCCTCTGTCTTATAGCCTGAGCGAAGTATAGTCAAGATATATGTGAGGATGAACAAGGCGGCAGGGAAATCCGCATATTCAAGGGGTGAATGGTTTACAAGCATCTCGCTGTTGCCCGTTAAGACAAGGATTATCCTCGGTACCGAAATGCAAAGCAGAAGCATTGCTGAGGAAAGACCTGCGCCGAAAATGATCCACATTGTTCCCTTGCGGTTTACATCAGAGGAGATACGGGCAAAGGCCATGAAGAACACGATAAGCAGTGCGATTGCAAACAGCTCAAGCAAGAGCTCGGAGACTTTGACAAAGCTGATTGCCCGCATAAAGCGGAATATCATGCGGCAGAAGGCCCATAAAAGCGGGGCCAATGCCATAAGGCGGTTGTTTGTATAGGAGGTTTTGCCCGTGATATACGATATGGCAACTGCAAAGAAGTAGACCGTGGAAACAAGTGCAAACAAGGCCTGAAAAACAAGTGGGAACCATGCGTTCTGTGCAGTTAACGTGGGCAGTGCCACCTCGGTCTTGTCACCTAACATTACCACAACGGAGGTTATCTGAACTATTGCATCAATAAGGAACGACACGGCAAAGACGGCCGATACTATACCAAGGGGACGCTTCTTGCCCGAGGGCGGAACCGAAGCCGGTATATTGGCGGAAGCATAGGATGCACCGAGCATTATGAGTGCTACCAGAACAATTACCGTGTAGAGAATTATTACTGTCGGATTTGAGCCGTCTGTAAAGAAGCCCGTTTTCGGGTCAACAAGCTTTATAAGCTGAAATGTCCTTATAGGAAGAATGATAAGGGATGCTATTGCAAAGATAATCAGCAGTGCATCAGGAAAAACGGTTTTAACCGAAGCTTTTAATTTCATTACTCTATCCCCTTAATATACATTAAAGTCAGCGTAAGGCTTGGCTTTATTATTATAAATATCCGTTTCCTCTCGGACCGTGCTTTTTGGCCTTGACGACTATATCCTCTGTTCTGTCATTGATAGAGACATATTCCATAGGCATAAACAGGCTCTTATATGCGGGGCGGATAATGCGTCCGCCGGTGATGATTTCCTCGATTCTGTGAGCGCACCAGCCGGGTATTCTTGCGGCAGTGAACAGCGGGGTAAACAAATCCATCGGGATTCTGAGCATTTTGTAAACAAGCCCCGAATAGAGGTCCACGTTTGCACAGATTTTCTTGTTGCTGCCCTTGAGCTTTTCGAATATCTGGGGGGTAAGCTCCTCGATAAGCTCCAGCAGACGCAGCTCGTCTGCAAACTGGGGAGCCTCCGGCAGATATTTCTTCGCCTCGTTTTTCAGAATGACGGCTCTCGGGTCAGAAATAGTATAGACAGCATGACCCATTCCGTATACAAGGCCGGAACGGTCGCCCGCTTCCTTCTTAACTGTTTTTGCGATATGGTCGGCAACCTGACCGGGGTCGGTGATGTCCTTTACATTGGCCTTGAAATCCTCGACCATTTCGGCAACCTTCAGGTTTGCGCCGCCGTGCTTATTGCCCTTGAGTGAGCCTATGCCCGCACCGATTGCGGAATAGGTATCGGTTTCGGCAGAGGTAAGCACCCTTGTGGCAAAGGTCGAGTTGTTGCCGCCGCCGTGCTCCGCATGCAAAATAAGGCAGCGGTCAAGAAGCTTTGCCTCTTTATCCGTAAACTTTCTGTCCGAGCGCAGGGCTCTGAGTATGACCTCGGCGGTGCGGTGCTCGGGCTTTGTCTGATGGATATAAAGGCTCTCATGGTAGAAATTCTTGCGCTTGACCTGATAGGCGTAAGCCATGATTATCGGAATCTGCGCTACAAGCTGAATCGACTGCCTTAATACATTCGGAATCGAATTGTCGTCCGGCGTCTCGTCATAGCAATATAAAGCCAGCACGGACTGTGCGAGCTTGTTCATAATATTCGGCGAGGGTACCTTCATCAATACGTCCTCGACAAAGTTTTCGGGAAGCACCCTGCACTGAGAGAGGGTATTGCAGAACTGCTCTAAGCGCTCCTTTGTGGGCAGACTGCCGAACAGCAGCAGCCATACGACCTCCTCAAAGCCGAATCTGTCCTCTTTAATACAATCGTTTATTATATCCTCAACATTAACGCCACGGTAAATAAGCCTGCCCTCTTTTGGCTGCTTTTCACCGTCGGCGATATAATATCCGTCAACACTGCAAACACGGGTAAGACCTGCCATTACGCCCGATCCATCCTGATTACGCAGTCCCCTCTTAACCGAATAGAACTCAAAATCACCCTGGTCTATGTGGTTATTATCCATTAAGGACTTGCATAGAATAGACAAGGATTCATTTGAAATAGGGGAAATATATGCGGGCATCAGACCAACTCCAAAACAAATTTATTGTTTATTTTAGTATATTGACACGCTAAAGTCAATAAGCACTTACCAGACGGACTATTAACGGGTCTGCGATTTGTACTTTTTAACGGGACAAACACTAAAGGGGGCAGCAAAATGAAGGTATTCGCAATTTTATGCTTAATCACTACGGTTATTATGACCATAACGCCTCTGACGGCGGTGAGCGGCAGAAAGGGGGAGACGGCGGCAACGACACAAACTGAGGAAACAAGCACCGATGAAAAAACAACCGAAGCGGAGACAACCACCGAGGCTCCTGAAGCGCCTGAGGAGATCGATGTCCTGGCCGTTGCAAGCGGAAATGTCATCAAAATGGACTTCGTTGACTATATCATCGGCGTTGTGGCCGGTGAAATGCCTGCCTCCTATCACGAGGAGGCTTTGAAGGCGCAGGCGGTGGCAGCTTATACATACGCCATAAAGACCATTTATAACGAAAGGTCAAGCCCATCCCCCGCTTTAAAGGGCGCGTCGATAACGGACGACAGCACAAAGCATCAGGCGTACATAACCCTTGACAGGATGAAGGAAAAATGGGGCGAAAACTATGATGCGAACTACAAAAAAATATCTGCTGCGGTGAAGGCGGTTTTCGGCGAAGCTCTTACATACAACGGTCAGATTGCAAACGCCCTGTTCCATTCTATCAGCTCCGGTAAGACCGAGGACGCAAGAAATATCTGGGGCGGCAGCGGTCAGCCCTATCTTGTGTCTGTGGACAGCAGCGGTGATGTCAATGCGCCAAATTACAGCTCGGTCACGGTTCTGACTGAGGAGCAGTTCAAGAAGGTTGCAAAAACCATTCCCTCAGTTAAGCTCTCTGAAAAGGCTAAGGACTGGGTCGGCGAGGTTGAGAAGACTGCGGCGGGAACTGTAAAGTCAATCGTAATCGGCGGAGTGAAGCTTAAAGGCACCGAGGTCAGGACATATTTCGGGCTGAGAAGTCCGACCTTTACCATAACCTATAAGGACGGCAGCTTCACCATTAAGACCAAGGGCTACGGGCACGGTGTTGGCATGAGTCAGTACGGAGCAGATTACATGGCAAAGCAGGGCAAAACATATAAGGAAATCCTGTCGCACTATTATCCGGGGACCGAGCTTGTAAAACTGGGATGATTAACAAATTTTAATTTCTATTTAGCCGGTGCGTAAGCTCCGGCTTTTTATTATTCCCCCGATACATAAAAGAGTCATTATTTGTTGAAATTAATAGTGATTCGTGGTAAAATTTGATGAAATTGCAGCTTAATCTTAAACGAGCCTTAGAAAAGTCTTGTTTAGCTGAGTTTATGGGTAACTAATACGAAGGGATGGAAAAAATGTTCAACGATTTTATTGACCAGACAGAGTTTATTGCGAAATGCGACCCGGAGGTAGCATCGAGCATGAAGGCGGAGCTTGACCGTCAGCGCAGGAATATCGAGCTTATCGCCTCTGAGAATATAGCCTCCCCCGCTGTTATGGCGGCTATGGGCAGTATTCTGACAAACAAGTATGCCGAAGGCTATCCGGGCAAGAGATATTACGGCGGCTGCCAGTGTGTTGACATTGTTGAGAACATCGCAATAGAAAGGGCAAAAGAGATTTTCGGCGCTGAATTTGCAAATGTTCAGCCCCACTCGGGCGCACAGGCGAATATGGCGGTATATTTCGCACTGCTTCAGCCCGGCGACACTGTACTCGGCATGAGCCTTGCACACGGCGGACACCTGACACACGGCTCACCTGTTAATATTTCAGGTAAGTACTTCAACTTCCATTCATACGGTGTGGGCGACGACGGTTTTATCGACTATGACGCTCTGGAAAAGACGGCTAAGGAAATTCAGCCGAAGCTCATTGTTGCGGGCGCTTCCGCTTATACGAGAATTATCGACTTTGAGCGCATAGGCAAGATAGCAAAGGAAGTCGGCGCTTACTTTATGGTTGATATGGCACATATCGCAGGCCTTGTTGCTGCGGGACTTCATCCGAATCCGGTGCATTATGCCGATGTGGTTACTTCCACCACTCACAAGACCTTAAGAGGCCCAAGGGGCGGTCTGATTCTCTGCAAGGAGGAGCTTGGCGCCGCAATCAATAAGGCTATCTTCCCCGGCACTCAGGGCGGCCCGCTCATGCACATTATCGCAGCTAAGGCTGTATGCTTCGGCGAGGCACTGCGCCCCGACTTTAAGGAGTATCAGCAGAGAGTTGTCAATAACAGCAAGGCGCTTGCCGCTGCACTGCTCGAAAAGGGCTTTGACCTTGTTTCAGGCGGCACGGACAATCACCTTATGCTTGTTGATTTAAGGCCCATGAAGATTACAGGCAAGGAGCTTGAACACAGGCTCGACGAGGTATATATTACGGTCAACAAGAACGCCATCCCCAATGACCCTGAGAAGCCGTTCGTCACAAGCGGCATAAGAGTAGGCACTCCCGCAGTGACCACAAGAGGCTTCGGCGAGGAAGAGATGAAGACCATAGCACAGCTGATTTACGACACTGCAACCGACTTTGAGGGCACTGCCGATAAATCAAGAGAGGCCGTAAATGCTATGTGCAATCGCTTCCCTCTCTATTAATTGCAGATTTAGGTGGTAAACACATGAACACAATAGCCGCAATAGCGACTCCCTTGGCGACTGCCGGTATAGGAGTTATAAGGATTTCCGGAGAGGCTGCCATAGAAATTGCCGACAGTATATTCAAGCCCCACAGCGGCAAATGCCTTACGAAAATGAAGGGCTACACGGCCGCCTACGGCGATGTTTTTGACGGTGATGAAAAGCTGGACGACGCTGTTGCGCTTGTGTTCCGAGCACCGAGAAGCTATACGGGCGAGGATGTTGTTGAGATATCCTGCCACGGCGGTATCTATGTTGTGCAAAGGGTGTTAAGGGCCGCTTTGAATGCAGGCGCCGAGCCTGCCGAGCCGGGCGAGTTTACAAAGAGGGCATTCTTAAACGGCAAAATGGACTTAACCGCCGCAGAGGCGGTTATGAGCGTGGTTTCAGCCCACGGCGAGCAGGCGCTTTCCGCCGCAAGAACCGCCCTTGAGGGTGCTCTGGGCAGGAAGATTAATGAGATTGCGGAGTCTTTAATAAAGATTTCCGCCGGTTTTGCGGTCTGGACGGACTACCCTGAGGAGGATATTCCCGAAATTGACTTTGACAAGGTTGACGCAGCACTTGAGGAGGCTAAGGAAAGCCTATCTGAGCTGCTTTCCGGCTTTGAGGCGGGACAGGCCATTACAGAGGGCGTAAACACCGTTATCTGCGGTGTGCCGAATGTGGGCAAGTCCTCATTGATGAACCTGCTTTGCGGCAGGGAGCGCTCCATCGTCACCGACATTCCCGGCACTACGAGGGATGTTGTCGAGGAGACCGTGAAGGTCGGCAAAGTGCTGCTGCGCCTTGCGGATACTGCGGGCGTTCGCAATACGGAGGATACGGTCGAGAATATCGGCGTGAGGCTCGCTGTCAAGAAAATGGAGTCCGCCGGATTGATTCTTGCCGTATTTGACGGCTCGAAGCCCATAAAGGATACTGACAGAGAATTTATTGCCGCCTGCGAGGGCAAGAGGGCTATTGCGGTCATAAACAAGACCGACCTTGAAATCAAGGCGGATATTGACGAGATAAACAGAAGTATTCCGGAGGTTGTTCTCCTTTCCTGTAAGACGGGAAAGGGCGTGGACGAGCTTATAGGCACCATTGAACGGGTTTTAGGCACCGAGAACATTGACACCTCAGCCCCGATGCTTGCAAACGAGAGGCAGAGAAGCTGCTGTCAGAAGGCGCTTGACGCTCTGATTGAGGCTTCCGACGCGCTGAATATGGGCGTAACGAGCGACGCCGTCAACGTGTGCATCGATTCGGCTATAAACAGTCTGCTCGTTCTGACGGGCAAAAAGGCTTCGGAGGCTGTTGTGGACGAGGTTTTCAGGAGCTTTTGTGTAGGAAAATAAATACTGTAAGGAGTTTAGTATGCCTAAGAGAGAGAATTATATTTCGTGGGATGAATACTTTATGGGCATTGCCCTGCTTTCGGCACAGAGGAGCAAGGACCCGAGCACTCAGGTAGGAGCCTGCATTGTCAATCAGTCAAACAAGATAATGTCACTGGGCTACAACGGACTGCCCGCCGGCTGTGACGACGACGAGTTCCCCTGGGAGCGCTGCGGCGACGACGATTACGAAACCAAATATCCTTATGTCTGCCACGCAGAATTAAACGCCATACTTAACGCAGGCGGCAGAGATTTGTCCGGCTGCAAGCTTTATGTCGCCCTCTTCCCCTGCAACGAATGCGCCAAGGCCATTATTCAGAGCGGAATTAAGGAGGTCGTATATCTCTCCGACAAGTACGCAGATTCAATAAGCGTCAGGGCTTCAAAGAGGATGCTGAACGCTGCGGGCGTAAAACTAACAAAGCTTACCCCAAAGGTCAGTGAGCTGAGGATTTCTTTCAGCGAGGATGAAATCTGATTGGGCGGCCGCCTTTTTTTCAGGCGGCTGTATTTATGATATTTACATAAAGGAGTTTGTATGTCAGCTAATAATAAGAAGCCTATAAGAGGCTCGTCATTTATGCCGGACCATATTATGCTAAGCTTCTCAGGTGACCCAAAGACCAGCATGACGGTCACCTGGAGAACCTGCACGGATATAGATAAAGGCTATGTCCTTTACAGAGAAGAAGGCAGCGATGAGGTAAAGCGTGTCGACGCTACAATGGGCGTGTTCGACAGCGATATTGATATCAGCCATATGTTCTGGGCGACTCCGATGGGACTTAAGCCCGGCACTAAGTATTACTACACCTGCGGCGACGACCTTTACAGGAGCAAGGAGTACTACTTTACAACCGAGCCTGAGAATAATACAAAGTTTAAATTCATCTGCATTGCCGACCATCAGAAGGCATCGCCCTTTGACTGCCCGGATTACTCCAAGCTGGGCGAGTTTCTGAAGGCTGTGCTGAAAGAACATCCTGACACCCGCTTTATACTGACCGGCGGCGACAACACAGACTGCGGTCAGCATGAGGTGCAGTGGAACGGCATGTTCAGCGGTCTTACGGACATTATCGAATATGTGCCCTATATGATGTGCATAGGCAATCACGACAACAGGGGCTTTAGGGAATATAAGGAGCACGGCTCAGTTGGCAGATTCTATTCAGAGCCTGCCGAGTTCTTCAGCAAGCAGTTTAAAGGCTCTTACCCCTACAACGGCCCGGAAAACTGGAAGACTGAAAACTACACCTTTGATTACGGCAATGTGCATTTCTGCGTTCTGGGAGTAAACGGCCCGGAGGAAGTGAACGACTGGCTTGTGGATGACCTTAACAGGACCGATAAGACGTGGAAGCTGGGCGTTTATCACTTCCCTATCTGCTACTCCGGCGTTGAAAATGAAAACTACGATGCCTATCCGCAGATGCGTGAGGGAATGGAGATGCTGGACATTCTGTTCTCAGGTCATATACATAATTTCTGCCGCAGCTTCCCTTTAAAGAATGAGGAGCTGTTCGACCGTCCCTCTCAGGGCACGATTCACTATATGATAGGCAACGGACATAACAATCCCCCCGGCTCACGCACCTCTCAGAAAATATGGCACGCCGCTTTTTATCCGCAGGAGGAGCTTGTTCAGATGGTCACCATTGTCGAGGTCGACGGCAACAAGCTGACCCTGACAGCCGTACTGAATGACGGCAGGATAGCTGACCGGTGCATTATAGATAAGGATAAGGACTTGATACTCCCCTATGCCCTGGCTCCCGTTTTCAATCAGACAAGGATGTACTATAAGGGTATGTTCTTGGGACTTTGCTCCGTCACCGTGCCGCCCGTGGAGATAGACGGTATATGGTATGCCGCCTTCGCCACCCTTGTGGGCTATATCGGCGGCGAGGTCAAAAAGGAAAAGGGCAAGGTGACCTGCAGCCTTTACGGATATACGGCGACCTTCTTTGAAAACAGTGACATTGCCGAAACCGAAAAGGGCGTGGTTAAGATGAAGGCAAAGGTCTTCAGAGGCAACAGCGGCCAGCTTTACATCCCGATTGATGACGCATGCTCGATTTTCGAGATGAGATGGGCCTATGCAAAGCGCAACAACTTTATTTCCTTCGAGCATGAGAGCGACTCAAAGCCCATTACCGTTCAGCCGTAAATATGTGACCCGTCTTTCTAAGGCGGGTCAGTTTAATTTAAACCGATTGCCGCTCCGCTTTGTGACATCTTGTATGAAATATCTTTGGAATTATGGGCTAACATAGGTATTTTTTTACTTGCGGAAAGGGTCGAATTTAGATATAATAATTTTGTTTGCTATCAGTAGCATTTTATCTGTTTATTTGAAAGGAGAAGTACAAGAATGACCTATTCACATGAGGTTGAAAAAATGTGCAAGGTTGCCAAAGGTCCTCATCATGGCCCGGCGCCGATTCCCGAAGAGGGCAAATGGGTTAAGGCCTATGAAATAAAAGATATTTCCGGCTTGTCCCACGGCGTTGGCTGGTGCGCTCCCCAGCAGGGTACCTGCAAGCTTACACTTAATATCAAAGACGGAATTATCGAGGAGGCTCTTGTTGAGACAGTCGGCTGCTCCGGCATGACCCACTCCGCCGCTATGGCCGCCGAGATTCTTCCCGGCAAGACCATGCTTGAGGCTCTTAATACCGACCTTGTCTGCGACGCTATCAATGTTGCTATGAGGGAGATCTTCCTTCAGTTTGCATACGGCCGCACACAGTCCGCTTTCTCCGACGACGGACTTCCCGTAGGCGCCGGCCTTGAAGACCTCGGTAAGGGCCTTCGTTCACAGGTCGGTACAATGTACTCGACAAAGGTCAAGGGCGTTCGTTATATGGAAATGGCAGAAGGCTATGTTACACGTATGGCTCTTGACGCTGACGACCAGGTTATCGGCTATGAGTTTATAAAGCTCGGTAAGTTCCTTGAGGATATTCGTCACGGCGTTCCTGCCGACGAAGCTCTCAAAAACAATATGGGCAGTTACGGCCGCTTCAATGAAGCTTGCCGCTACATAGACCCCAGGGAAGAATAAGGAGGAGCGGAATATGACAGAGAATAAATTTAACGGGCCTGCCTGCACTCCTAATTTCAGTCAGGCAAAAACTAATGACGACGGCATCTCCTTTGAGGGTAAGGAAAGACGTATGGCCGGCATTAACGCATGCCTTCAGAAGTACGGCCTTGAAAGCCTTTCTGCCGCTCGTGAGCTTTGCCTTTCAAAGGGCATTGATGTTGAAAAGGAAGTCAGAAGCGTACAGCCGATAGCCTTTGAGAACGCAGTATGGGCATATACTTTAGGCGTTGCAGTCGCTCTTCAGTCCGGCGCAAAGACCGCCGCTGAGGCAGCAAGCGCAATCGGCGTCGGACTTCAGGCTTTCTGCATTCCCGGCTCTGTTGCCGACCAGAGAAAGGTTGGCATAGGTCACGGCAATCTTGGCAAAATGCTTCTTTCAGATGAGACAAAGTGCTTCGCTTTCCTTGCGGGTCACGAATCCTTTGCAGCTGCCGAAGGCGCAATCGGCATTGCCCGCTCCGCCAACAGAGTCCGCAAGGAGCCTTTAAGGGTTATACTCAACGGTCTCGGCAAGGACGCAGCTATGATTATCTCCAGAATCAACGGCTTTACATACGTTCAGACCGAGTATGATTATTATACCGACGAGCTTAAAATCGTGAACACCATCGCCTATTCAAAGGGCGAGAGAGCAAAGGTCAAGTGCTACGGCGCTGACGATGTTTCCGAAGGCGTAGCAATCATGCGCCATGAGAAGGTTGACATCTCCATCACCGGTAACTCCACCAACCCGACCCGCTTCCAGCATCCGGTTGCAGGTACATACAAGAAGTGGGCTGTTGAAAACGGCGTAGAGTACTTCTCGGTTGCATCAGGCGGCGGTACAGGCAGAACTCTGCACCCCGACAACGTTGCGGCAGGCCCCGCATCCTACGGCATGACCGATACGATGGGCAGAATGCACAGCGACGCTCAGTTCGCAGGCTCCTCCTCGGTTCCCGCTCACGTTGAAATGATGGGACTCATCGGTATGGGCAACAACCCGATGGTCGGCGCTACAGTTGCTTGCGCTGTTGCGGTTGAAGTTGCGATGAAGGCTTAAAAACACATTAGGGTTCGGCATTTGCCGGACCCTTTTATTTTTTTGATGTGGAAAATCTGACATTAGTATGGTATACTCGCTTTGACTTTTATATAATTATTTAGCAGCAATAATCTCATTTTGACTGGAGAGATTTTCTTGGGAGAGCGGATAAAATACACTATCATTAATCCTTATGAAACCGTCGACTGGGACACCTGGGGCGTTTACAAAGCTAACTTGCATACCCACTCCACTATAAGCGATGCGGAGGTCCCGCTTGAGGACATGGTGCAGGCTTACTATGACCTGGGCTATGATATTCTTGCCATGACTGACCACGGCGTTATCGGTAAGGGCTGGAACACGCCCGTGCAGCCGAACGGCATTTTCAATTACTACCGCCCCATCAAGCCCATAAGCGAGGAGAGATACAAGGAGCTTACCACCGGCGCAGACCGTGGCGGCAGGGGCATGCTCGACGTCAAGGGCTGCATTGAGGCGAATATGGCCGTTCTGACCAAGACGCACGTAAACGGCCTGTTCACTACATACGGTCAGGGCATCTGGGGTAAAGAGAACGATTACAGGGATGCTGTTGCGGGCATTGACAAGGTCGGCACCTATTCGTTCTTAAACCATTTAGGCGACTGGACAGGTGCAAAGAAGGACCATTCGATTTCACACTCCGAGGTTTATATTGCGTATTTCGCCGAGATATTCAGGGACTTCAGAAGCTGCCTCGGCATGGAAATCTTCAACATGCGGGACAACGACACGCAAGGCGACAGGATTCTCTGGGATGAGCTGCTTCAGGTTGTCATACCTACGGGCAGAAACATCTGGGCCTTTGCCAATGACGACTCCCACAGGCTTGACCATGTAGGCCACTCCTTTGAGCTGTTTATGCTGCCGGAGAATAACGAGGAGAACCTGAAAATCGCCCTTAAAAACGGCACCTTCTTTGCCGCAGGCCGCCATGACAAGTCTGACCCGGACAATATTATTGAGAACGCAAGCGGTCTTGTGCCGATTGTCAAGAGAATAGATGTGGACAAAGAGAACGCCATAATTACTCTGACCCTCGATGAAAGCCGTGACTGCCGCCTGATAGAGTGGATTGCAAACGGCGAGGTCATAGCTTCGGGAAATACCATCGCCCTGAATGACTATGAGGATAAGCTGGGCTGTTATATCCGCTTCCGCCTTGTGGGCGAGGGCGGCGTGACCTACTCGCAGCCCTTTGAGCTTCGGTATGAGGGACGTGTCGATAAGCCGATACCCTCACATGCTCTGGCAAAATACAGGACGCTCGGCGGCAAAATGCGTGTGTTTGTATATCAGTCCATGCCATATGTGATAGTTAAGATGATAAGAGAGAGCAGAAAGAAGAAAAAGGCTAAAAAATAAAAGTTTAAGCATGAAAAAGGAGGTCTTTCGACCTCCTTTTTCATATTGAGTTCATCAGAGTGCCGATGTTCTTAATGGCGGTACTCAAGGAGAGAACCATCTTTCCTATTCCCTTCGGGACGCTGCCGCCGTTTAGGATGTCGATAAAGGCTTCCGCCATATCCTGCGTGAACACGCCCATGCTCATAGAAACGAAGCAGCGGATGGGAATCTGCATTGCCATTGCTTTCATCATATTCTCGTTGGCGCTGTCCTCGCCCATTGAGGAGAGTGCCTTGCCTATAATGTTGTTTATTACCTTGCCCGCCTTTGTGGTGTTGGCGTCCTCGAGGGTGGAATTCAAATCAATTGGCTTGCCCTCGGGGCGGACTGACGGCGGTATGGGTCTGCCGAGAATAGTCTCAAACTCGCTGTCGGGCACCTCGAAAACATCAGCAGCATAGTAAGAGGGGGCTTTGTCCCTTAAATCAAGGGCGGGTCGTTCCTCTGTCTCGGTGAGCTGTACGGTGGCCTTGAGCCTTATGTCACGGCTTGATGCGCCGACTAAGATATTGTACTTGCCAGTGTGCGCATGCCAGTCGTGAAGCTCTACATTGTAATAAGCGAATGAGCGCTTGTCGAGCTCGATTTCGACTGTCTTTTCTTCGCCCGGCTCGAGGAATACCTTCTTAAAGCCCTTGAGCTCCTTTTCCGGACGGAAGACAGGTGAATCCTCTGCACTTACATAAAGCTGTGCGACTTCCGCTCCAGCGACCTTGCCGACATTCTTAACCTTGAAGGTGACCTTTAAGGTGTCGGTGTCCTTTATCTTTTTGGCAGAGAGCTTGATACCTGAATACTCAAACTCTGTGTAAGACAGACCGAAGCCGAAGGGGAACAGTACATCCTTACCTGCGGTATCGAAGTAGCGATATCCCACATAAATGCTCTCTCTGTACTCAACGCTGACGGGTGTGCCGGGGAAGTTTGCTGAACTTGGGATGTCGGAAAGCTTGTAAGCGTAGGTTTCTGCAAGCTTGCCGGAGGGATTGACATCGCCGAGAAGCACGTCTACAACG
>JAAYOZ010000012.1 GCA_012520115.1 Clostridiales bacterium
ACAGGGCAAGGAGACGCAGCTGCCCCTATTTGATTTCAAAATCGGCAGGCGCACCGACAAAACTAAAAATCTTACTCTTGGCGAGCAGGACTTTGTCATAATCGAGGGCCTTCACGCACTGAACCCCCTTATAACCTCCTCCTTTTCCTCGTCGAGCATTACAAAGCTCTATATCAGCGTCAATGCGGATATTTTCGACGACAAAGGCGAAAAGCTTTTAAGCCGTGAGGATTTAAGGTTTATAAGAAGACTGATAAGGGACTATAAGTACCGAAACAGCTCCGCCGACAACACCTTTATGCTCTGGCAGAGCGTTATCGAGGGCGAGCAGAAATACCTGCTGCCCCACAGGGACAATGCGGATATCAAGCTTAACTCATACCACCCCTATGAGCTGTGCATTATGCGAAATCTTGCGTTGCCCATACTCGAAAGCACCGAAAAAGAGGAGTACAGGGAAAAGGCTGAAAAGCTTACAGAGCACCTTTCGCTTTTCTTCCCCTGCGACTGCTCGGCAGTGCCAGCGGATTCGCTGCTGCGTGAGTTCATCGGCCCCTTGGATGAATGTTTATAAAATAACGAGAGAGGGTTTAATTTGGCTGAAAAAGGAATGAAGCGACAATCTCTTTTAAACGGAGCTCTTGTGCTTGTAATCGCAACCGCCCTGGTTAAGGTCATAGGAGCCTTGTTCAAAATCCCCATAACCTCGCTTATCGGCACGGTGGGCAGAGGCTATTTCGGCTCCGCCTATAATATATTCATCCCTGTCTACAACATAGCTATGGCGGGTCTGCCAGTTGCTATCTCAAAGCTGGTGGCCCAGAACATAGCCCTCGGCAGATACAGGGATGTAAGGCTGCTGTTTAAGATTGCAAAGCGCATCTTCCTTCTGACCGGCCTTGCGGGCATGGTGATACTGTTTATTCTTGCCTACCCTTACGCAGTGTCCATAAAGACAATGCCCGTCATACCCTCAATTCTGGTCATAGCCCCCTCTATTTACTTCTGCTGCCTTATGGCTTCGTACCGAGGCTATTATTCGGGACTCAGGAACATGAACCCCACCGCCGTATCTCAGGTCATTGAGGCTCTGGGCAAGCTGATTCTCGGCATTCTGCTGGCAAAGCTTACAATGGACAACGGCATAAAGAGCTTTGAATCAGGCAAAAAGGTTTTCGGCAAAACAGTCACCACAAATGCGGAGGCTTTAAGCGCAACATACCCCTATGCCGCCGCCGCTGCGGTTGCGGGCGTTACCATAGGCACGGTCTTTGCCCTTCTATATCTGATGCTGAGGCACAAAATCAGAAGCGACGGCATTTCAAAGGCGATGCTTCGCTCCTCGCCAAAGCCGCTGCCGGTAAAGAAGCTTACATACCAGCTCATCGGTATAGCTGTTCCGGTCGTGGCAAGCACCATAATAATGAACCTCACAAACTTCATAGATTCATGGTCCATACAGTTCAGGCTCAGCCACGCCATAGCCTCGGATGAGGGAATTATAACGGCAATGTATAAAACTGCCCTCGCCGCCGCAGACTTAGTTGGCGGGGACCTTAAAACCTATCTGTACGGCGCCTATGAGACGGCTCTGGACTTTAAGAATCTGCTGCCCGCCTTTACAATGACCCTCGGCGTAAGCGCAATTCCCGTGCTGTCCGAGGCGTGGACACTGAGAAACAAGCGGGTCATTAAAACCTCCGTCGAGTCGGTTATCAGGGTCATAATGCTCATCTCTATGCCCGCCGGCATTGGCATGGCGGTGCTTGCGGAGCCGATACTCAGAATCCTTTACGGCAGTATGTCCTCGGTGTCCATATCCGCTCCCGTAATGGCGTATTACGGCTATGTCACCTTCCTTATAGCCCTGTCACAGCCGATTACGAATATGCTTCAGGCAATAGGCAGAATGGATATACCCATGAAAATCCTCGGCGTTGCTGCCGTGTTTAAGATACTTGTAAACTTCATATTCGTCGGTATGCCGAGGTTCAACATCTTCGGCGCAGTCATAGGCACGGTGGTTTTCTATATTATCATCGTAGGCGCCAGCATGTTCTTCCTCATAAGAGAGACGAAGGTGAAGCTGAATTACTTCAATGTCCTGATAAAGCCCTTCTTCTGCTCTGTACTCTGTGGACTTGCCGCATGGTCCTCATACGGCCTTTTAAGCCTCATAATAGACTTCGGCGACGCCTCATCGAGACTTAACGGCAATACCGTCTGCACCGTTCTTGCCATAGGAATTGCCGTGGTTGTATACGGATTATCCCTGCTTTTCACCCGTGCGATAGCAAAAACTGACCTAAATATGATTCCCGGAGGAGAAAAAATAAGCAAAACACTTGAAAAATATGGATTTATCGGTTAATATAAATATAATTCATGCGGATAAAACTAATATTTAGTATAAAATGCAAAATCTGCAAGCTCATTTTTGAGATTCGCCTTAAGGGATGTTGAACTTATTTTGAATTTTGAATATAAGGACAAATACAATATAAGTGACCTTCTGAGAATAATGGAAATCCTGCGCTCGCCCGACGGCTGCCCGTGGGACAGAGAGCAGAACCATCAGAGCATAAAAAAGAACCTTATCGAGGAAACCTATGAGGTCGTCGAGGCCATTAATAAGGACGATAAGGAGCTTTTGTGCGAGGAATTGGGCGATTTGCTGCTGCAGATTGTTTTTCATTCTCAGATGGAAGCCGAGCAGGGCGTGTTCGATTTTGAGGCGGTCTGCGACGGCATCTGCAAAAAGCTCATCGAACGGCACCCCCATGTTTTCGGCACACTTGAGGTTGGGGGCAGCGCCGAGGTCTTAGAAAACTGGGAGCAGATAAAGCGCCGCACGAAGAAAAGAGACACCACATACGACGCTCTGGAGGCCATACCGGCGGAGCTGCCGGCACTGATGCGAAGCGACAAGATACTGTCTAAGGCGCAGAAGGCAGGACTATGGCAGTCAAGCGCAGAGGAGTCAAAAAATAAACTTTCCGCATTAATAAAGGACATTTCTGAAACGGACAAGCTGCCCGAAGAAGTAGGCAGGCTGCTGTTCGAGGCGGTCCGGCTTTCACGGGCTCTGAATATCGACCCGGAGGACGCTCTGGCAAGATATTGTACAAGCCTTACAGAGAGCTTCAGGGATGTAAAAAAAGACGAGGAGGGCTCCCTCGAAAGCCTGCTTTAACAGGGTTAAACCTTAGCAAAGCCGGGAATACTTTCTATGATGCCCGCATTAACACAACTCCAAACGTAGCCTAACGGCTTTTGGATAAATTTTTAAGGAGGAAATTCGATGAATAAATCCGATCTTATCAATGCAGTAGCAACTAAGGCTGAGCTTACAAAGA
The DNA here is from genome assembly GCA_012520115.1 of Clostridiales bacterium. Taxonomy (GTDB): domain Bacteria; phylum Bacillota; class Clostridia; order Oscillospirales; family Acutalibacteraceae; genus DTU053. Next base: position 3,357 of record JAAYOZ010000012.1, read on the forward strand.
AAGACGCTGATGCAGCGGTCTCTGCTGTTATCTCCGCTATTTCTGAAGCTCTTGCAGCAGGCGAAAGCGTTCAGCTTGTCGGCTTCGGAACCTTCGAGGTTCGTGCTCGTGCCGCTAAGCAGGGCCGCAATCCCAAGACAGGCGAGCCGCTTACAGTTCCCGCTGCTAAGGTTCCCGCTTTCAAGGCTGGCAAGGCTCTCAAAGACAGCGTAAATAAATAATTGTTTACATTTGCTGTTTTGGGCGGGTTGTCTGCATTAAGTAAGGTTGCTCATGCAGGTTAAACCGGCATGGCTTTGCAGGCAATGCGTAGAACTGAAATACAATATGTTTCAGAAGGATTTAACGGCGGACAAGCTTTTGCTTATCTTGCCGTTTTTCCTTATGAACGGAGGATTATATGCGTCTTGATAAATATTTAAAGGTTTCCCGACTTGTAAAAAGGCGTACCGTAGCAAACGAGCTCTGCGACGCAAAGCATGTTGAGGTCAACGGCAAGGTTGCAAGGGCTTCCCTTGAAGTTAAGGTCGGGGATATAATAGAGATAAGAACAGGTTCCAATGTAATAAAAGCAAGGGTGCTTGCTGTCAGCGAGCATGCCACAAAGGAAAGCGCCGCACTGATGTACGAGCTTATAAAGTAGCTCTAATTCACAAAAATGAAATAAACTGTTTACAACAAAAGGCCAGGATTTTACATTTAATAGTGTATAATAATGAAGCCCTGCTTTTGCGGCAGTTAAACGGGTGAGAATATGAGAACCGATTCAAAGGGAAAATTAAAGATAGCGGCACTAATCGTTGCGCTGTGCATTGTCTGCTCCGCAGCGGGCGGCGCTGCGGGTGCTGCTACCGCATATAGAATATGGGGCAGTAAAATGCTCGAGCTGCAGAAGGACGAGCCCGACGAGGGCGAGATTTTAACAATGCCTCCCACCCTTGCGGACGAAACCACGGCGGAGGAAACGACAGCCATACTTACAGAGCCGCCGACAGAGGCGCCTACACAGCCCGTGGCGGAAGCTACAACAAGCCCGCCGATATCCCTTTCCGCAAAGGAGATATTCAACAAGACCGTCAGCAGCGTGGTTGCCATCAAGACCGTTGTGGAATACAAGACCTCAGGACTGCTCGGCACCGTAACCCGTGAGGGTACAGGCTCCGGCTCCGGCTTCATATTCAATAAAAACGGGCATATCATTACAAACTACCATGTTGTAGAGGGCGCAAAGAGCATTAAGGTGACTCTTTACGACAACAAGGAGCTTGACGCAAAGCTTGTAGGCTTTGATGAGGAAAACGACATCGCCGTCATTAAGGTGAATTCAGCCGATTTGCAGCCGGTCAACGTGGGCAGCTCATCGGAATTGAGCGTCGGCGACAGGCTTTATATAATCGGCAATCCCCTCGGTGAGCTAAGTCAGACCCTTTCGCAGGGCGTTGTAAGCGGCCTTAACAGAAAAATAGACACGGGCAGCTATATTATAAATATGTTCCAGACCGACGCCGCCATAAATGCGGGCAACTCCGGCGGCCCCGTCTTTGACGAGAACGGAGCGGTGGTGGGCGTTGTCGCCGCAAAATACGCCTCCGAGTCGATTGAATCCCTCGGCTTCTTCATCCCCATTGACGACATAAAAACGAAATTAAACGATATTATCAGATACGGCTATGTTAAGAATAAGCCCTATCTGGGTCTTTCCGTCCAGACGGTGACGAACCTCTTGTCCCTTCAGTATAAAATCCCCATGGGAGCTTATATTGTGGACCTCGACGTAAACGGCCCCGCAGCGAAGGCGGGTATACAGAACAAGGACGTCATAACCGCAGTGAACGGCAAGACCATAAAAAACGTTGCGGAGCTTAAAACGGAGCTTCAGGGCTTAAAAACCGGCGACCAGGTCAGCCTGACTGTATCCCGAAGCGGCGGAGGCACGACCGTGACCGTCACCTTGGGCGAGCTTGTGCCGACTAAGAAGCCCCGCACCTCTTACAGCGACGTCTATGATGTTTAAGGAGAGAATAATTTGTCTTTAAGCGGCAGAGAAGATATTATACAGAATATAACGGACAAAGGCGCAGAGCCGACTTGGCGCACCGAGGCCATAGGGGGCGGCGTTTGTGTCGTCGTGTCCCGTGAGCACGGCTTCGGCACCGACGCTTTACTGCTTGCCTATTTTGCCGAGCCTAAAAACACCGACAGAATATGCGACTTGGGTACGGGCTGCGGCATTATCCCCTTGTACTGGCGTTCGAGGGGCATTACAGCCTATATCGCCGCAGTGGATATTCAGGAGGCGGCAATCAGGCAGCTTGAAAGCGCAATTAAGCTGAACGAGCCTGAAAAAAGCGTGGTGCCGATAGTTGCGGATTTAAGAAATCTAAAGGGTGTTCTGCCCTTCGGCGAGTTTGACCTTGTGACCATGAATCCCCCGTATTTCAAGGCAGGGGGCGGCATACTGTCAGACGACGCCGCAAGAATGACCGCAAGGCATGCCCTCGAGTGCAGTCTTGAGGAGGTCTGCATGGCAGCCGCTTCGCTTTTGCGTTTCGGCGGCAGGTTCTGCATGTGCCTGCCCCCCGACAGGCTTTGCGATGCGGTCGACTTAATGCGTAAATACTCCATGGAGCCGAAAAGGCTTCGCTTTGCAAAGCGTAAGACCGAGGACAAGCCCTATCTGATGCTCATTGAGGGCAGGCGGGGCGGCAAGCCCTCGCTGAATGTCCTGCCTGATTTGGTGCTGACCGACAACGGCAATGGGGACTCTGAGGAAATGAAAGAGGTGCTCTCGGAGTATCTCAAAATGAAGGATTTCAATATGAGATACAGGAGCGACGAAGAATGAGCGGCAAGCTTTTTATAGTGGGGACCCCCATAGGCAACTTAGGCGATATTTCCGAAAGGGCGCTGAGAACCCTTCGGGAATGCGACTTTATAGCCGCCGAGGATACGAGGGTCACGTTAAAGCTATTAAACCACTTTGAAATAAAAAAGCCCCTTGTCAGCTATCACGAGCATAATAAATTCCAGAAAACAGAGGCAATCGCCGACAGAATTTCATCGGGCGAAAGCTGCGCCCTTGTCAGTGATGCGGGCATGCCCTGCATTTCAGACCCCGGCATGGAGCTTGTGGACATCTGCCATGAGAGGGGCATACCCGTCGAAACCGTTCCCGGCCCCAGCGCAGTAATCACCGCTCTTTCGATAAGCGGGCTAAATGTCTCACGCTTCAGCTTTGAGGGTTTCCTCAGTGTCAACAAAAGCAGCAGACGTAAGCACCTTGAGGAAATCAGGAATGAAAGCAGAACCATGGTCTTTTACGAAGCTCCCCACAAGCTGCCCTATACCTTAAAGGACCTGCACGAAGCTTTGGGCGACAGGCGCATAGCCCTTGTTAAGGAGCTTACGAAGATACATGAGCAGGTTGAGCGTACAAGCCTTGCAGCCGCCGCAGAGAAGTATTCGGTTGAAAAGCCCAAGGGCGAGTTTGTGCTGATAATTGAGGGCAGGGACTCATCACAAAGCGACGCCGAGCCTAAAACGCTCGAAGAAGCCGCAGAAATGGCAAGGGAATATGTAGAAGAAGGATTCAGCCCCACAGAGGCCGCCAAAAGAGCGGCAAAGGAGAGCGGGCTTAAAAAAGGCGATATATACAGACTCTTGACTTCAGAGTAAGCACAACGGGAGGAAAAATGCTTTTAGATTGTTTAAGTATATATAGCACGGGTCTTATTGCGTTAAGCTCACAGCTTTCCGACGATAAGGCCATGGTGCTTATTTGGCTCGCCTTCGCTGTGGTTTCGGTCATTACTGTTTTTGTCTGCATAAAGGCGGGCAGGGCTTATAAAAAGCGTCAGGCAATTATAAATGCCCAGAACGCCCTTATTGAAAAGGACAGGCAGCTGTACAGGGCCTTTAAGGACGCAGACGAGGCTTTTCTAAAAAGCGCAGAGCCGAGGGAACTGATAGCGGGTCTTGCCATAGCGGTGCAGGCTAAAGTCGAGAAGGCCGAGGACCCTGTTGCCCTGTTTGAGACCTTTTCCGAAAAGGACAGATATGTTTACAGCCTTGATATTTTTCTCACTGACAGCGAAACAAACTTAAGTCACTTCTTCAGAAACAACGGAAAACCCGTCACGAATACGGCAGTCGAGGCCCTGCGGCATTTGGGGCTTTTAACTGAAGGCATTGAGAAGGTATTCTTAATGCTCGACGAGGATACGGATGTGTCCTATGACCCTGAGTTTATAAAAAATGCAGACGAGGAATACAAAAAAAGCTTTGATACTGCCGCCGCAATAAATAAAATCAGGGAATATTTATTGGACTTGCCGGCAGATAATAGCAAATAATGCAAAAAACAGACCCCAAAAACAAAAATGCTTGTAATAATCGGTTTCAAATGGTATCATTTAAGAGATTGCGAAGATACTTTTTGAAACAATAAAGGAGAGTTATCCTTGATAAGGCTTTTCAAATTGCTTAAACCCTATGCGGGTTTGCTGGCCCTTTCGCTGTTTATGGTTCTGCTTTCAAACGCCATGCAGCTCGTACTTCCGGCGCTGACTGCAGACCTTGTTAACGAGGGTATCATGAAGGCAGACCTGGATACGATAAGAAACAAGGGTCTCATGATGCTTGCGGTTTCAGCCTTTGGCGCTGTCGTTTCCATTATTAACAGCTACTGCTCCAGCAAGACCTCATCCGGCTATGCAATGGTTTTAAGGCGTGAGGTCTTTCACAAGGTCGAAAGTCTTTCCCAGAGCGACATCGACAAAATCGGCGTCCCCTCTCTTATAACAAGAACCACTAACGACATCAGAGGTATACAGGATTTCATACTTTCGGGACTCAGAGTGCTCGTAACGGTGCCTATCTTACTGGTGGGCGGCCTTGTTATGTCCATTAAGATGAACCCGGAGCTGACAAAAATCCTCTTTATCATCATCCCCATTGTTGCCGTTGTGGCGATTATACTTTATATGTTCCTGTCGCCGAAATTTGCCCTTATGCAGAAAAAGACCGACCAGCTTAACAAAATAGTCAGGGAAAAGATTACGGGCATAAGGGTCATCAGGGCCTTTAACCGAATCGAGCATGAGGACAAGCGCTTTGCTCAGGCAAACCTTGAGCTGACCGATATAAGCCTTACGATTAACCGCTTTATGGCGGGACTCATGCCCGTTGGTCTGTTTATAATCTACGGCCTTATGGCATCGCTTTTGTGGGTTGCCAGCAACAACATAGCAAAGCTCGACGCCGTAGCGGATGCCGAAAGAATCAACGCCACCATAGGCAACCTTCAGGCCTTTGTCGTGTACATCGGTCTTGTGGTATTTGCCATAAGCATGGCGGCTACGATTTTTATAGCAATACCCAAGGCAAGGATTTCCTTAAAGAGAATCAACGAGGTGCTCGATTTAGAGCCCATCGTTACGGAGACCGACAAGCCCTCACTCATTGAGCCCGAAAAGCGCAAGGGCGTTCTGGAGTTTATTAATGTCAGCTATTCATACCCCGGCTCGGATGTGCCGGCGGTCAGGAATATCAGCTTTAAATGCAGCCCCGGCGAGGTAACTGCGGTCATCGGCGCTACGGGCAGCGGCAAGACCACGCTTATTAATCTCATTCCCCGCCTTTATGACGTGACCGAGGGTCAGATTCTGCTTGACGGGGTCGATATCAGGGAGCTGCCCTTTGACGAGCTGCACTCCCGCCTTGCCTTCATTCCGCAGAAGGCCTTCCTCTTCAGCGGCACCGTTGAGGACAACCTGCGCTTCGGCAAGGAGGACGCAACCGAGGACGAGATTATGTGGGCTCTTGAAATAGCACAGGCAAAGACCTTTGTTGACTCTCTGCCCGAAAAGACCCAGAATCTCATTTCTCAGAGCGGAACGAACCTCTCAGGCGGCCAGAAGCAAAGGCTTGCAATCGCAAGGGCGATTATCAGAGGTGCTGATATCTGCATTTTTGACGACAGCTTCTCCGCCCTTGACCTGACAACCGATGCAAGACTCAGAGCCGCAATAAAGGAGCATCTGAGCTATTCCAATATCATAATCGTCGCCCAGCGTGTAAGCACCATTCTTGACGCTGACCGTATCATCGTCATGGACAAGGGCGAGATTGCGGGTATGGGCACACATTCAGAGCTTCTGGAAAGCTGCGAAATATACCGTGACATTGTCCGCTCCCAGCACCTGGAAGAGGAGGTGTCCGCATGACAGACAGCACGGAAAAGAACCTCCCCGCAAAGGCCGAGGGCGGCTCGTGGTATAGAAACAGAACAATTAAGGTAAACAGGGAAAAGCTCTCGCACAGGTATTCCGGCTACCACAGAAAGAGAAAGACGGACAACAAGCCCCAGAACGCTAAAGGTACCTTCAGACGCTTTGTGGGGCTTATCGGAAAGTTCAAATGGCAAATGATAATTGTGGCCATCGCTACGGTCATCATATCCCTTCTTAACGTATGGGGTCCGGATATGATAGGCGACGTCATAGACGCCATAACGGACCAGATAAAGCAGAAGCTGCAGACCAACACGAACGACTTTTCCGAAATAAAGCAGATTATATTTAAGATGATGGCGATATACATGGGTTCCGCCGTGCTGACCTTTGTTCAGCAGTACACCATGGCGGGCGTATCGCAAAAGCTCGTCTGCTCTTTAAGAGAGAGAATCAACAGGAAGCTCTCAAGGCTGCCCTTGAAATTCTTCGATACAAACACAAAGGGCGACATTCTAAGCCGCATAACAAACGACATCGACAACGTCAGCAGCAGCTTGCAGAGCAATATGGTGACGATTATCACGAACGTGGTGCAGCTTGTCTGCGTCTTTGCCATAATGCTTTACAAAAACTGGCTTATGACCGCCATTGTCGTGGTCTTTGTGCCTCTTAGCACCCTTATTTCTTACAGGATTTCAAGGGTATCGAAAAAGCTCTTCAGAGTCCTGTGGGACAGGACCGGCGAGCTTAACGGCCATATCGAGGAAATGTATACGGGACACAGCATAGTAAAGCTCTTCGGCTATGAGAAGCAGTCCATAGCTGAGTTTGACGAGATTAAAGGCGACCTGATGAAAACCGCCAGCAGGGCTAACTTCATCTCCGGCACCATTAACCCGATACTGACCTTCATTAACAATATCGTCTATGTCCTGCTCTGCTTCGTGGGCGGCTATCTGGTGCTTTACAATAAGATATCCCTCGGCGATATTGCCGTGTTCTTTACATATTCCAGGATGTTCTCAGGTCCCATTAACAATATTTCTCAGATTATAAACAACGTACAGTCCGCACTTGCCTCCGCAGAGCGTGTTTTCAACGTCTTTGACGAACAGGAGGAGCCGAAGGACAGCACGGACAAGCTCATTACAGAGCCGAGGGGCATTGTGGAGTTCGAGAATGTCTGCTTCAGGTATGTGGAGGAAAAGCCCCTTATCGAGAATATGAACTTAAAGGTCAACTCCGGCGAGCTTATTGCCATTGTAGGCCCAACCGGTTCGGGCAAGACCACCTTCGTAAACCTTTTGATGCGCTTCTATGACGTAAATTCCGGTTCTATTAAGGTTGACGGCGTGGACATAAGGGAGATTCCGAGGAACAACCTTCGCAGCATCTTCGGCATGGTGCTTCAGGACACATGGCTGTTCAGGGGTACCTTCAGGGAGAATATCACCTACGGCAAGATGGACGCAACCGATGAGGAGGTCATATCGGCTGCGAAATCTGCGAATGTCCACGACTTTATAATGTCTTATCCTGACGGCTATGACACCATGCTCGACGAGGGCGGCGGCAATATCTCTCAGGGTCAGCAGCAGCTTATCACCATAGCGAGGGCAATCTTAGCCGACCCGGCGGTGCTGATTCTTGACGAGGCCACAAGCTCCGTTGACACAAGGACGGAGATGCACATTCAGGAGGCCATGAAGACCTTAATGAAGGGCAGAACCAGCTTCGTCATCGCCCACAGGCTATCTACAATCAGAAACGCCGACAAAATCCTTGTAATGCGCCGTGGCTCCATTGTGGAGCAGGGTACACATGAGGAGCTTATGGAGGCAAACGGCTTCTATGCCATGCTCTATAACAGCCAGTATATCGGCGGCATACCCCCCGAGGAGGCCGAATAAGCACAATAAGCATAAAAAAGCACTACCGAACGGTAGTGCTTAATTTTTTGCTTGCGCTCTCTTACTTTTTGAGTGCGGCCTTAGCCTCGGCTATGCGTTCGACAAAAATCTTTGCTTTCTTCGTAATGTCCGCATAGTCGCCTGTCTTTGAGCCGGCTGTCAGTGAGCCGCCCACGCCTACTGCAACTGCGCCGGCCTTTATCCAGTCTGCGGCGTTTTCAGTGTCAACTCCGCCTGTGGGCATAAATACGCCGTGGGGGAGCGGTGCCTTGAAGGCCTTTATAATAGTCGGGCCGAAAAGCTCCGCCGGGAAGATTTTAAGCACGTCAGCGCCCGCCTCCATGGCCTTCATGGCCTCGGTGACGGTCATAACGCCCGCCATAACGGGTACCTTGTACCTGTTGCAGATTTTGACTGTGCCCTCGTCAAAGCCGGGGCTTACTATAAAGCTTGCGCCCGCCATCATTGCAATCCTTGCGGTCGCTGCGTCTAAGACTGTGCCTGCGCCAACAAGCAGGGTATTTGTGTCGTACTCGCTGCAGAGCCTCTCGATGACCTTCTCGGCGTGAGGTACGGTGAAGGTGATTTCGATAGCGTCAATGCCGCCCTCTATGCAGGCGTTGGCGATTTTAAGCGCCTGATCCTCGCTCTCTGCCCTGACAACCGCAACAATACCCTTATCGGTTATTCTCTTTAAGACCTTGCTCTTTTCCATATATGTCTTCCTTTCAAAAAGCTATCTGTTTACCCTTGCTCCCGCTCCGCCTATGACCGCCTCAACCTCTTTAAGGCTTGCCATGGAGGTGTCGCCCGGCGTCGTCATTGCGAGTGCGCCGTGGGCTACGCCGTAATTGACGGCCTTCTGGGGGTCACCCGTTGCCATAAGACCGTAGATAAGTCCCGAGGCGAAGGAGTCGCCGCCGCCCACACGGTCAAAGATTTCAAGGCCGGGGAACTCCAGACCCTTATAAACCTTGCCGTCTGAGTATGCGATTGCGCTCCAGTCGTTTATGGTGGCGGTCCTTACGGTGCGAAGGGTGTTGCCTATTACCTTAAAGTTCGGATAGGTCTCAACAGCCCTGCCGAGCATCTTGATATAGCCGTCAATGCTCAGCTCTGCGAGGTTTTCATCGTTGCCCTCCACCTCAAAGCCGAGGCATGCGGTGAAGTCCTCCTCGTTGCCTATCATAACGTCAATGTACTTTGCTATTTCCTTATTGACTTCCTGAGCCTTTTCCTTGCCGCCGATGCTCTTCCAGAGCGAGGGGCGGTAGTTAAGGTCGTATGAAACGATTGTGCCGTACTTCTTGGCAGCCTTTACTGCCTCGATTACGACCTGTGCGGTGGTCTCCGAGAGGGCCGCAAAAATGCCGCCCGTGTGCATCCAGCGCACGCCGAGGGTGCCGAAGATATAGTCCCAGTCGATGTCGCCGGGCTTAAGCTGAGAAGCGGCTGTATGGCCTCTGTCTGAAACGCCGACAGCACCTCTGATGCCGAAGCCCCTCTCTGTGAAGTTAAGTCCGTTGCGGACAGTTCTGCCTATGCCGTCATAGGGTACCCACTTAATAAGCGAGGTATCCACGCCGCCCTGATAGATTAAATCCTCGGCAAGACGGCCTATTTCATTGTCCGCAAAGGCGGTGACAACGGTGGTGCGAAGACCGAAGCAGCGCTTTAAGCCCCTTGCCACATTGTATTCGCCGCCGCCCTCCCAGACCTTAAAGCTGCGGGTGGACTTGATTCTGCCCTCGCCCGGGTCAAGGCGAAGCATTACTTCGCCTAAAGCGAGCATATCGAATTTGCAGGACTGAGCATCCTTAATATTAAGATTCATAACAACACTTCCTATGCTGAAAATTATACGCCCGAATAGGCGGAGAAGCCGCCGTCAACGGGAAGAATTACGCCTGTGATAAAGGCTGAATATGCCTCATCCGCAAGGAAGAGCAGTGCGCCTGTCAGGTCTGCGGGTACGCCGAAGCGGTTCTGGGGAGTGTGTGCGAGTATTTTTGCGGAGCGGGGTGTCAGCGAGCCGTCCTCGTTATACAGTAAAGCCCTGTTCTGATTTGTTGCGAAGAAGCCCGGCGCAATTGCGTTTACCCTGATTCCTACCTCTGAGAAGTGTACTGCCATAAACTGTGTGAAGTTTGAAACAGCCGCCTTTGCAGCAGAGTATGCGGGGATTTTCGTAAGCGGGCGGTAGGAGTTCATAGAGGAGATGTTTATTATAGCCGCATTCTCCCTGCCCGCCATGTCACGGGCAAAGGTCTGTGTGGTCAGCAGTGTGCCGAGGAAGTTAAGGTTAAACACGAACTCAATGCCCTTCGGGTCAAGGTCGAAGAAGGTCTTAACGCCCTCAGCCTTCTGTGCTATATCAGAGAGCTCCAGCTTCTCCTTTGTGGTAGTACCCAGCGGCGAGTTGCCGCCTGCGCCGTTTACAAGCAAATCGCAGACGCCGAAATTCTCGGTGACTGTTTTCTTGGCATTCTCAAGGCTTTCAGCCTCAAGCACGTTGCACTGTACGGCAATGGCTGTGCCGCCTGCCGCCTTTATTTCGTCCGCCACGGCCTTTGCGGCGTCTATATTAAGGTCGAGGACTGCAACCTTCATGCCCTGTGCGGCTAAGTCCTTGGCAAAGCTCGAACAAAGCACTCCGCCGCCGCCTGTGATGACTGCGGTGCGTCCCTTTAAACTCGGATGTGTATATGTATTCATAATTCCCCTCCTGTTTTAAGTCAGAGAGCCTTATCCCGCAAAGGATAAGGCTTCATGTTATGCTCTTGCGAGAGCGATTACTTCTTTGAGTGCGTTTGCGGCAGCGTCGAAGGCCTCTCTGTTGGTCTTGTAGGTGTAGTCCTTGAGTCTGTCTGCCGTACCGCCGGGCTGTTCAAGCTCCGCAAGGCCCTTGAATATCTTCAGGTGCGGCTCAAGGGTCAGAATGCGCTTGCCTTCCTTCTTATCAAACTCACGCATAAGCTCTACGTAATTTGCTTCTCCCTTGCCTGCGGGAACGATTCTCTTTTCGGCATAGAAGCCGTCCTTTATGTGCATGTACTCTATATAAGGCTCAAGCATTTTGTATGTGGGCAGAATGTCGATGCCGTCAATGATGTAGTTGCCTGCATCGAATACGCCCTTAATCTTTCCGTCAAGGCTCTTTAATATGTCAAGGCAGCGGGTGTCGTTGTTGCCGTAGATGCCTCTTTCGTTCTCATGGCAGCACATTACGCCGTGTGCGAGTGCATAATCGCAAAGCCTTTCGAGCCTTTCCAGAACCTCGTCCCTGTAATCCTCAAATACTTCGCCCTCGTCGATATAGAAGCTGAAGATACGGATTTTATCGGTGCCGAGAATGTTAGCGTTTTCGATATTGACCTTGAAAAGCTCAAAATGCTCCTCAAAGTCGTCCCTTATATTGATTTTGCCGAAGGGCGAGCCGATAGCCGAAACGCTGATGCCGCCGTCGTCAAGGACCTTTTTCAGCTCCCTGCACATTTCGGGCGTGTACTTGGAAATATTGCCGTAATCAAGGCCTCGGGGCTCAATGTGGGTAAAGCCGTTTTCCTGTAAGGCCTTAATCTGGTCGAGTATGCCGCCGCCTGCCTCGTCCGCAAAGGCGGAAAGTATAAATTCTGCCATAAAACATCCCCCTGTAAATTTACGAAGCCCTGTTTAATTCAAGACTTCGGTTTATTTTCTTTCGATAATATATTACAGTGATTACACAGTCGGGTCAAGTAAACAAAGGAAAAAATTGCTGTCGGCAGAAGTCTTTAAGCGAAAAACAGGACGGTTTCAAAAAATTCTATGTTGAGGAATAAAAAAATCATAAAATCTTCTTGACATTTCTGAATCTCGGTTTATAATTAGTACATATCGCTTTACCGATTTAAAGCGACATAGCGACATAGCGACAAAGCGACAAAGCAATAAAATTCTTGCGAAAGGAAGACAATTATGAAAAGACTACATAAGATTATCGCTGTTATTGCCTGTCTTACGATAGTGCTTTCATTCGCCGCCTGTAAAAAGACCGATGATAAGCCCTCCGAGACCGGCACACCTGCAAGCACCGACACAAAGTACACCGTAGGTATTTTACAGCTTATTCAGCATGAGGCTCTCGACGCCGCTACAAGGGGCTTCCGTGAAGCTCTTACACAGGAGCTCGGCGATAAGGTTACCTTTGTCGAGCAGAACGCTCAGGGCGATGTAAACACCTGCGCTACCATAGCCAACGGCTTTGTAGCATCAAAGGTTGACCTTATTATGGCTAACGCCACTCCCGCCCTTCAGGCTGCAGCAGCCGCAACCTCCGAGATTCCCGTTCTCGGCACATCAGTCACAGAGTACGGCGTAGCCCTCGATATTAAGGACTTTAAGGGTACAGTCGGCGGAAACGTTTCCGGCACATCCGACCTTGCTCCCCTTGATGAGCAGGCAGCTATGGTTAAGGAGCTTTTCCCGGATGCCAAGAAGGTCGGTCTTCTTTACTGCTCCGGCGAGCCTAACTCGGTATATCAGGTAAACACCGTTAAGAGGTTCCTTGAGGATATGGGCTATACCTGCACACTTTATTCCTTCGCTGACTCAAACGACATTGCCGCCGTTACAACCACAGCCGCAAAGGCAAGTGATGTAATCTATGTTCCGACGGACAATGCAGCAGCATCGAATAAGGAAATCATCGATAACATCTGCCGTCCCGCTAAGGTTCCGGTAATAGCAGGCGAAAAGGGTATCGCTTCCGGCTGCGGTGTGGCTACTCTTTCAATCGACTACTATGATCTCGGCGTTGCAACCGGCAAGATGGCCGCTAAGGTATTAAAGGGCGAGGCTAATATCTCCACCATGCCCATTGAGTACGCTCCCGAGTTCACAAAAATGTATAACCCTGCTATTTGCGAGGCTCTTGGCATTACACCTCCGCAAGGATATGTTGCAATAGAGTAAGGAATTTTGTCAGTGTCTTGAAACGGCAGAGAAGAGCTTATGCTTTTCTGCCGTTTCAAGCTGTCTTTTTTTCAGTTTAGGAGGAATAATTTTGTCTTTAAATCCGATGGTTCTGCTCGAGCAGTTGCCGGGTGCCATATCTCAGGGACTTATCTGGGGCATCATGGCAATAGGCGTTTACATAACTTACAAAATACTTGATTTAGCGGATCTTACCGTAGACGGCTCCTTCTGCACTGGAGCGGCTGTCTGCGTCGTTCTTATTATGAAGGGCTATAACGTATGGATAGCCCTTGTCGGCGCCTTCTGCGCCGGAGTTCTCACAGGTCTCGTTACGGGACTGCTGCATACCTTCTTCGGAATATCCGCCATACTTGCGGGAATATTGACTCAGCTCGGTCTGTGGTCCGTAAACCTTGCCATTATGGGCAAGCCCAATCAGTCCGTCAGCGTGAACAATTACAACCTGCTTGTGGCTTTAAGATATCTTGACGATGTAAAAAAGGGCGTGCGCCCATTCTATAATTCACCGATTTTCGTGGTAGGTATTATCGTTGCGGTTATTATTGCCCTGCTTTATTGGTTCTTCGGCACGGAGCTGGGCTCTGCAATACGAGCCACAGGTGCAAACCCCAATATGGCAAGAGCGCAGGGTATCAACACCAATGTAAATAAGATTCTCGGCCTTATGCTCTCAAACGGCATGGTCGCCTTTGCCGGCAGCCTGATGGCTCAGTACCAGAACTTTGCCGACATCAACATGGGCAGAGGCGCAATAGTCATAGGCCTTGCCGCCGTTATCATAGGCGAGGTGCTGTTCTCAAAGATATTCAGAAACTTTGCTTTAAAGCTATTAAGCGTGGTCTTCGGCTCGATAATCTACTTTATAGTCATGCAGACCGTGCTGTGGCTTAATATTGACGCTAACTACTTAAAGCTGTTCTCGGCCATTGTGGTCGCAATCGCACTCGGTGCGCCGTATCTGAGGAGTAAGTATTTTTCCTCAATCCTTCAGAGAAAGAGAGGAAAGAGCAATGCTTGAGCTGAATAACATATATAAGACCTTTAATCCCAATACGGTAAACGAGAAGGTTGCCCTCGCCGGACTGTCCCTGACCATTAAGGACGGCGAGTTCGTGACCGTTATCGGCGGCAACGGCGCAGGCAAGTCCACAATGCTCAATGCGGTTGCGGGCGTGTTCATGGTCGACCAGGGCAAAATCATGATTGACGGAAATGACGTGACCCGTTTAGAGGAGCACCGCAGGGCTAAGTATATAGGCAGAGTTTTTCAGGACCCCATGATGGGCACCGCCGCAAGCATGGGCATTGAGGAGAACCTTGCACTTGCCCACCGCAGAGGCCAGTTCAGAGGCCTGAAATGGGGCATAACCCATAAGGAAAGGCAGCATTATAAGGAGCTGCTCTCGACTCTGGGCTTGGGACTCGAAAACCGCCTTACGACAAAGGTGGGACTGCTGTCCGGCGGACAGAGGCAGGCTCTGACACTGCTCATGGCAAGCCTTAAAAAGCCCAAACTTCTGCTGCTTGACGAGCATACGGCCGCCCTCGACCCGAAAACTGCGGCGAAGGTGCTTGAAACAACCGAGGAAATAGTAAGGCGTGACAAGCTGACGACACTAATGATAACCCACAACATGAGGGACGCCATAGCCCACGGCGACAGGCTTGTAATGCTCTATGAGGGCAAGGTGGCTGTCGATGTTGATGGCGAGGAAAAGAAAAAGCTGACAGTGGAGAAGCTGCTCGAAATGTTCACCACCGCCAGCGGCGCCTTTGAGGCAGACGACAAGCTGCTGCTTGCATAACAGCCTATCTGCTTTTTCGCTTTAAATACACGCAAAGCCGGAAATCATCGATTTCCGGCTTTGTGCTTTTTAAGGCCAAAAGAGAACTTTTTACATGATTATCAGATATGAAATAATGGCAAAGAAACTGCTTAATAAAGTTCCGAGGAGGTAATACTCAGCAAATTTCTTTTCCTCTACGATTCTATTGTATCGGGCAATCGATTTTGCAGTCAGAACCAAGCCGATTGCGGAATACTGCGCAAGCGATAAAAAGAGTATGATTACTATTCTTTCTAATATGCCGATAAATTTTCCGGCGTTTTTGTTTTCCGTGTTTGCGGAAGCGTCACTTTTCTCGGAATCTACTTTAGTTTCGGTTTTGATGACTTCATCACTGTCCGTTTTTCCATTGCTCTGGGTTTTGTCGGGCTTATAGGCATACAGCATTTTATTAATTGTAATATTTGAGGGCTTACATGAAATCAATAACAGCAGCAGGTAAGACAGTGTTTTGAATTTACCTATGCCGACGAGCTGAAAAATGTTATCAATGAAGGGCAAAACCCTGACTGCATCACAATTTCTGGTTATAAATAAAGCTGCCGCAAATATACAAATCAGGTGAAAAATCTGATCGATTATGTATATGGTGTTCTTATTTTCCTCTATTAATTGCGTGCCGCCTATGTATTTTTTATAAAACCTTAAATTAATATGAATCCCTTTATTTATAAAATACCATTTGGATAAATCTATAAGGAGATGGGATACACAAACGAATGCAGCTGCCATTGCAAGCCATTTGTTAAACAGCGGAAGGATGACCAAAGAGCAGGTCAGGGCATAAATCAGACTGTGCAGAAATACCTTGCTCAAGGATTTATCTTTTTGCTCGGCAAGCTTATCTGTCTGGAAATAAAAGTCCCCTAAGGTGTGAGCGAGTAAAAATACGACAAAAGCTTTTTTAAACATCATCGTCATTCCTCTTAATTTCACGTAATGTTGATTTTACAATATCGATTGCATTCTGATAAGTATAATATTTCGACAGGTCTAAAGCTCTGTGAACACTGGTCTGGTTTATTCCGAGCTTTTCTGCTGTTGTATATTGGTTTTTATCACTTTCCAGATAGCAGCTTATAATTTCCTTTTGACGGGATGTCCATTTGGATTTTAAGGCGGAGCATAACGAGATAATGCTGTTCAACAGCATAGCGGTGTGCTCATTTTCTCCCTGAGCCCAAATCATAATATTGGAATAATCCGTTTCATACCTGTTCTCTTTTATCTTTATTTCGTCAATCATTTTTCTTGCGTTATGATATGCCGGCCCGTCAGACCCTAAGGGCATATCGAAGTTTATATCGGTATCCATTTCACCTATGCCTATGCCGAATCTTAAACTTATCGGATACATACCCGTTTCAATTTCATCAATAATGTCAAGTATATTTTTCCCGCACCTTAACAAGCCCTGAAATTCATCGCCGAGGGTTATCATGAATTTCGAAGCAATTTCGTCGGCATATTTTCTATTTATATTATCAAGTATCGCTTTTAACTTGTTTTGAGTCTCTTTCCTGTCGCTTATTTCTCTGGATTGAACAATATCTCCGATAATCGCAATAAAGGGTTCATAATTAAAACAGAAAGCCATAATTTACCTCCTTTTCGGTTTTATTCTATCTGAATTATTCCCCTTTGTCAATAAAAAGATGCATCTGAGAATGCATCTTTAGTGATGATGCATCTGCAAGTGCATCTTTTAAAATAATGCATCTGAGAATGCATCATTTGACAGCGAAGAAACAAAAGGAACCTTCAAAAAAGGTTCCTTTTAATATGCAGTTAAACCTGCTTTATTACCTGCTTATATACCTTAATATACTCATTGGCGGATTTGCCCCAGCTGCAGTCGGATTCAAAGGCCCTGGTGCGCAAGGCTCGCCATTCTTTTTGGTCTTTGTAAAGCTGCAAAGCTCTGTAAATCGTCTCCTTCAGCTCCTCGGCGTTGTAATTTTCAAAAACAAAGCCGTTGCCGTCGCCGCCCTTATTGTCAAAAATAGAGTCCTTCAGTCCGCCGGTTGCCCTGACAATCGGCACTGTCCCGTAGCGCAGCGCCACCATCTGGGCAAGGCCGCAGGGCTCGCTCTTTGAGGGCATGAGGAAGATGTCCGCTCCCGCATAGATTCTCTTTGCAAGTGCGGGATTAAAGCCGATGTACACGCCCAGCTTCTCCGGGTATTTTTCGTGCATCTCCTTAAAGAAGCCCTCATACTGCCCCTCGCCGGAGCCTAAGACCGCAAGCTGCACATTCTCCTTTTCGAGGATTTCCTCCAGCACGGCCTTTACAAGGTCAAAACCCTTGTGCCCCACAAGGCGGCTGACAATGCCTATCAGAGGCGTGTCCTCTGTTTCAGGCAGCCCCATTTCCTTCTGCAGGGCGGCTTTGCAAAGCTTCTTATTTTCCGGGCTGAGTGCGGAGTAGTTTGCGGCGATTTCCGTATCCGTTTCCGGATTGTAGTACTCGGTGTCTATGCCGTTTAAGATGCCCTTCAGCTTCCATTCCCTCTGAACGAGTATCGAGTCAAGTCCGTGGGAGTACCACGGGTCGAGTATCTCCTTTGCGTAGGTGGGGCTGACGGTGGTGACCATATTGGCGCACTCGATGCCGCCCTTCATAAGGTTTATCGCTCCGTCGTATTCAAGCAATGAATAATGCTCGTCACTGAGTCCCAGAACATCGTGTAGTATCTCCCTGCCGTAGACACCCTGATACTGAATATTGTGAATGGTGAAAAGGGTCTTTATATGCTGATATTCCTCTCTCTGCGAGTAGATGCAGGTCTGATAGACCGGGGTAAGAGCCGTCTGCCAGTCGTTGCAGTGGATTACATCCGGGAAAAAACCTATGTGCGGCAGTATTTCGAGTACCGCACGTGAGAAGAAGGCAAAGCGCTCCGCATCGTCATAGTATGCGTAGTAATTATCCCTTTTGAAATAATACTGATTGTCCAGAAGATAGTATATAACTCCCCCGTGCTTTGCTTCATATATGCCGCAGTACTGACTGCGCCAGGCCACGGGCACGATTATATGTGTAATGAACTTCATTTTATCCCTGAGTTCTTTTGGGACGCTTTCATACAGAGGCATTACGACCCTGCACCCGATGAGCCTCTTTCTTAATGCCTGAGGCAGGGAGCCGGCGACATCCGCAAGCCCTCCGCTTGCGGCGAAGGGGCGAGCCTCGCTGACTGCATATAAAACCTTCAAGCTTATTCCGCCTTTCCTTAGATTGGGCTATATCCTTATGCCCTTGCCGATATAAATCGGATAGCTCTCTGCTCCCGAAATGTTCTTGCCCTGAGTTACTGTTACGTTTTTGTCGGTTATGACATGGTTTAAGACTGCACCCTCGGAGATTATGGTGCCCTGCATTATTATGGAGTTCTTCACGACCGCATTTTTGCCGACCCTTGCACCCCTGAACAGAATGCAGTTTTCCACCTCTCCCTCAATGTGGCAGCCGTCGGCTATAAGGGAGTTCGTTGCCTTGCAATTGATGCCGTAAATGGCGGGCATATCGTCACGAACCTTTGTATAAACGGGTCTGTCGCCCCTGAATAACTGTTTGCGGTTCTCCCTGTCAAGCAGCTCGAGGCTGATGTCATAATAGCTCTTTAATGAGTCGATTGTGCGGCTGAAGCCTTTGTACTCATAGGCGTAGATATTTAGAGTGTCCACATTCCTTTGCAGAATATCCCTTGTGAATTTGGTGTAGTTAAGGCTTACGGCCTCGGCAATAAGCCTCTCCAGAACGGACTTTCTCATAAGTATGATATTAAGCGAGTAAAGACATTCGCTTAATAATTTAGGGGAGATTGCGAGCTTTTCCACTCTGCCGTTTTCGTCTGTTTCAAAGGTCATAATGTCCTGCAATTCGGGGCGGCAGCCTCTTTTGCAGCAGATAGTCACATCCGCACAGGACTTCAGGTGGAAGTCTATAAGCTCAGAATAATCCATAGAGCAGACCACATTGCAGTCTGTCATTATCACAAATTCGTCGTCGGTGCTCTCGATAAAGGGGAGGATGCTGATAAGGGAATCCATCCTTGAGCGGCGCATTGAGGAGTTGTCGGAATTAAAGGGCGGCAGCAGGAAAAGTCCGTCACGCTTACGGGATAAATCCCAGGGCTTGCCGTTGCCTAAGTGGTCCATAAGGGAGCGGTAGTTGCCCTTTGTTACGACGCCAACCCTGTCTATACCGCAGTTGACCATGTTTGAAAGGTGAAAGTCGATAAGTCTGTATCTGCCGCCGAAGGGTACGGAGGCCATTGTCCTCAGAGCCGTCAGCTCATGCAGGCAGTCGTCATACATATTTGAAAAGATGATTCCGAGTATATTCTTTGCACGCATCTTAGTTTCCCCCCTTCATATCTTCGTCAATCATTGCCTTGGGCGGCACATAAACATTCTTGCCGATTGTGATGCCCGCACCCACGACCGCAACGCCCCATTCGCTGAGGTCTTTCATATTCTCGGGCTTTTCGCCTACCACGGCGCCGCTTTCGATTACGGCGTTTTCCGCCACTATCGAATACTGCACCACGGCGCCTTCCTTAATAACGGCGCCGGGCATGATAATCGAGTACTTTACGCTTGCGCCCTTTTCGACGGTGACGTTTGAGAAAAGTATCGAATAGTCAAGCTCGCCGTCGATTTCGCAGCCCGCAGCCACAAGGGAATTTTCCACCTTGGCTTCTGCGGAGACATAGTGCGGGGGAGCGGCGAAGTTTTTGGAGTAGATTTTCCACGAACTGTCGTCAAGGTCGATGTTTACTTTAGGATTGAGCAAATCAAGATTCGCTTCCCACAGGCTGTCGATTGTGCCGACATCCTTCCAGTAGCCGTCGAATTCGTAGGCGTACATTTTCTCGCCGGCCTCGTGCATCTTCGGGATGACATTCTTGCCGAAGTCGTTTGACGAATTCGGGTCAGCCTCGTCCTCGATAAGGTACTTTTTCAGCTTGCTCCATGTGAACATGTAAACACCCATGGAGGCCTTGTTGCTTTTCGGGTTCTTCGGCTTCTCCTCGAACTGGGTTATCCTGCCCGTTTCGTCAGTGAACATCAATCCGAAGCGGGAGGCCTCCTCCCAGGGTACCTCAATGCAGGCTATTGTGCAGTCCGCACCCTTCTTCTTGTGGTAGGTGAGCATCTTGTCATAGTCCATTTTATAGATGTGGTCGCCGGACAGAATGGCCACATATTCGGGGGAGTACCTGTCTATAAACTGTATGTTCTGATAGATTGCGTTAGCGGTGCCCTTGTACCACTCGGAGCCTTTAATCTGCTGATAGGGGGGCAGCACATGCACGCCGCCCTCGGCTCTGTCAAGGTCCCAGGGCTGACCGTTGCCTATGTAGTCGTTCAGCTCAAGGGGCTGATACTGAGTAAGCACGCCGACTGTGTATATACCCGAATTTACGCAGTTTGAAAGGGGAAAGTCTATAATCCTGTATTTTCCGCCGTAGGGTACGGCAGGCTTAGCGATGTTCTTTGTAAGTATGCCGAGTCTGCTGCCTTGTCCGCCTGCCAGCAGCATTGCAATACATTCCTGTTTTCTTGGCATTTTAATCCTCCTTTACAGTTGCAGCACTTTTGCGGGACTTCTGTGTTCCCGCCGTCTTCGTTCTGCTTTGGGGAGCCTTCGCCGCTCCCTCCCTGGCTTTTCTCGGTTTAGGCTCACGCCTTTTAAGATATATGGCGCACAGCGGCGGGACAGTCATCTCTATACTGTACTCAAGGCCGTGCAAAAAGCGCCGCTCCGCCTTGTAGGAAGTTTCCTTAATTGCTCCCGTGCCGCCGAAACGCTCCTCGTCGGAATTGAACACTATCTCGTAAACTCCCTTTTCCGGCACGCCGAAGCGGTAAAAGTCCCTTCTGACGGGAGTGAAATTCAATACGGCGATAATCTCGTTGTCGTTTTCGTCAATGCGCATGAACACAAGCACAGAGTTGTCAATATCGTCGCTGACTATCCACTTAAAGCCGTCCCATGAAAAGTCTATCTGCCAGAGTGCGGGCGTTTCCTTATATAATTTATTGAGTGCGGCGGTGTATTCCTTTAGCTGACGATGCCTGTCGTAAGAGAGCAGGAACCAGTCAAGCTCCTTTTTCTCGTCCCATTCGATGAACTGCCCGAACTCCTGACCCATGAACATCAGCTTCTTGCCCGGGTGGGCATAGGCATAGCCCATAAAGGCTCTGACCGAGGCGAATTTCTCATCGTAAGTGCCCTGCATTTTATCAAGAAGTGACTTCTTGCCGTGGACAACCTCGTCATGGGAGATGGGCAGCACGAAATTCTCCGAAAAGGCGTAGAAGAAAGAGAAGGTAATAAGGTCGTGATTGTATTTTCTGAAATACGGGTCAAGGGAGAAGTATCTGAGTATGTCATTCATCCAGCCCATGTTCCACTTAAAGTTAAAACCTAAGCCCCCGCAGTGAACGGGCTTTGTGACAAGGGGCCATGCGGTGCTCTCCTCCGCAATCATCATAACATCGGGGAAGTGAGCGAATACGGTGGTGTTGAGCTTCTGAATAAAGGCGACAGCCTCTAAATTTTCGTTGCCGCCGTAGACATTAGGCGTCCACTGCCCCTGCTCACGGCAATAATCGAGATAGAGCATTGAGGCAACGGCGTCTACACGAAGGCCGTCTATGTGATATTCCTTAAACCAGAACAGGGCGTTTGAGATAAGGAAGCTCTTGACCTCATTCTTGCCGAAGTCAAAAACCCTTGTGCCCCACTGGGGGTTGCCGCCCTTCCTCGGGTCGCTGTACTCATAAAGGGGCTGACCGTCAAAATTATAAAGGCCGTGCTCGTCCTTAGGGAAATGGGCGGGCACCCAGTCCAAGATAACGCCGATATTCGCCCTGTGGCACTTGTCAACAAAATACTTAAAGTCGTCGGGGGTACCGTAGCGGGAGGTTACAGCATAATAGCCCGTGACCTGATAGCCCCATGAGCCGTCAAGGGGATGCTCAGACAGGGGCAGAAGCTCCACATGGGTATAGCCCATTTCTTTAATATAGGGCACAAGGCTGTCCGCCAAGTCCCTGTACGAATAGAAGTTGCCGTCCTCATGCCTTTTCCATGAGCCTGCATGCAGCTCATATATATTCACGGGGCGAGAGTATACGGGCTGCTCTCGCCTCTGCTTTAACCATTCATCGTCGCTCCATTTAAATCCGTCGAGGCGATACAGCTTGCTTGCATTAAATGGCCTTGTCTCGCAGTGGAAGGCATAGGGGTCGCTTTTTAATACCTGCCTGTTATCCTTTGTGCAGACGCAGTACTTGTAATTGTCATAGACCTTCATGCCCTTGACGGTGATTTCCCAGACTCCGGAACCGACAGGATTCAACATGTGTGAGTTCCTGTCCCAGCCGTTGAAGTCGCCGCAAAGGCTGACCGCCTTCGCATTCGGAGCCCAGACTCTGAAAACAGCGGTATTCTCATCTGTAAAATGGGAGCCTAAAAACTCATAAGCATCCGCCGCTTCGCCGGACGAAAACCTTAAAAGCGCCTCATTTATATTCGATAAGTCCGCATGCTTCATGCCGCTCACCCCCATATACTTATCCGAGTTTAGTCTACCAGAAAAATCCTCTGTTTTCAAGCTTTCTTTGATTAAACTGTAAAGAAAAGCAATTATTATTGTTGGTTTTTTGTCTAATTTGTTAGAAAAACCTTCAGGATTTTGTTGCAAGTCAATATTTGTTTAATAAGCCGCATAAAGTCAGGCGGAATTTCGATGTTTCCTCATTGCAAAAAAGCCCTTTAAGCGAAATTGTAAATTATTTGTAAACAAGCCGTCAAAACGGCGGTTTGTTTGCCTTTTTAGGCTAAATGTGGCTGTGTTTTTTGCTGTTGGTGAAATCAAGACTTTACGGAGGAAATATGAAACGCAAAGAGCTAAGCAAAAAGGAACGGCTGTTCTGCGACTTTTATTCGAGGACGAGGAACACAAGGGAAGCGGCCTTTAAGGCGGGCTACATCCTTGCCCCCGAACGTGCGGCGGAAAGATTAATGTGCCGTAAAGACATACAGGAGGCAATCACGAAGCTTGACGAAAAGAGAATCGCAAAGACCGCCGACATTTCGGCAGGATTAAAGCGTGCCGCCTTCGGCAGCATAGCCGACGCAATAAGGCTATTATTCGATGAAAACCTGACGGCAGAGGATATAGACGGCCTTGATTTGTTCTGTATTTCCGAAATCAAAAGGCCCAAGGGCGGCGGCATGGAGATAAAGTTTATCGATAGATTAAAGGCACTCGAAAAGCTGCAGAACCTTGCCGAAATCTCCTCTGACAGAGAGAAAATCCCCTTTGTGGAGGCCATCGAAAAGAGCGCAAAGGCAGTTTTTGACCGGGAATAAAGGGCGGTGAGCGGATTTGGTTTTTAAGAGCTTTTCCGAAAAGCAGCTCAAAGTGCTTTCATGGTGGACACAGAACAGCCCGTATAAAGCCTATGACGCCATAATCTGCGACGGGGCGGTCAGAAGCGGCAAGACTGTCTGTATGGGGCTGTCCTTTGTAATCTGGGCGCAAACAGTATTCAATAACACGTCTTTCGCCATGTGCGGCAAGACCATATCGTCGCTGCGGCGCAATGTGCTTGTCCCCCTGCTGCCCGTGCTGAGGGAGCTGGGCTTTAAATGCAATGAAAAGCTGTCGCAGAACCTTGTGGAAATTGAGCTGAAGGGCAGCAAAAACAGATTCTATCTCTTCGGCGGCAGGGACGAGTCCTCGGCGGCTTTGATTCAGGGCATGACCCTCGGCGGCGTTCTCTTAGACGAGGTTGCCTTAATGCCCCGCTCCTTTGTGGAGCAGGCTCTGGCAAGGTGCTCCGTCAAAGGCTCTAAGATGTGGTTTAACTGCAACCCGGAAAACCCTCAGCACTGGTTTCATACGGAGTGGATATTGAAGGCAGAGGAGAAAAACTGCCTGTATCTGCACTTTGTTATGGAGGACAACCCCTCCCTTTCGCCGTCGATTATAAGGCGGTACAAGTCCCTATACAGCGGGGCATTCTATGAGCGTTTCGTGGAGGGCAAATGGGTGGCGGCGCAGGGCCTTGTGTACCCGTTCTTCAGCGAAAAGACCTGCACCGGGCGGCCTGAAAGCGAGTGCAAAAGCTTTTATATCTCCTGCGACTACGGCACCGTGAATCCTGCCTCCTTCGGGCTCTGGGGCGAGCATGAGGGGGTATGGTACAGGCTCGACGAGTATTATTTCGATTCACGGCAGGAGGGCTTTCAGCAGACGGACGAGGAGTATTACGGGGAACTCGTCAAGCTTGCCGGCGGCAGAAATATAGAGGCGGTCATCGTGGACCCCTCTGCCACGAGCTTTATTGAGTGCATAAGGCGAAAGGGCAGGTACAAGGTCATACCCGCAAAGAACGATGTGCTTGACGGCATAAGGCGCACCGCAGAGGCCATAAAGAGCGGCAGGATAAAGATTGCCCCCGCCTGCAAGGACATTATACGGGAGTTCGGTCTTTACAGGTGGGACACGGCGCAGACGAAGGACAGCGTAAGGAAGGAGCACGACCACGCCATGGACGATATGCGCTATTTTGTCAGCACCGTACTAAGCGACGGCGGCGACGAAGCCTTCTTCGCCCTTGCTTCAGGCGCAGTCCGCCGCAGGGCTTGATTGACCGCAGGGCAGCGGGGAAGTGCGGCAGGCGGGGCGGCGTGGGGCAGGGTTTTTCCTGTTTTCGGCGTGCGGGCTTTTCTCCTCCCGCCCCCTCCGCCGTCTTCCCCCTCCGCCGCCTGATGTGCGGGGCGGTGAGCAAAAAGAAATCTCCGTCGGCGGGCATGCGGGATTGCGGTGTGCGGGCTTTTCGCCTC
>JAAYOZ010000071.1 GCA_012520115.1 Clostridiales bacterium
ATTGCCTGCTCCGTGGCGGTCATAGTCGGCTCGTCGGCTTTGTCTTTTTGTTTGCTGTCCGCCTCGTCGGTTGCGTCTATATCGCCGTAGACCTCGTTTTCGTCTATCACTTCGTCGGGCTCTGCCTCATCCTCGGCTTTTGTTTCGCTGTCCTCTTTTGTGGGCAGCTCCTTGCCCGCAAGCCTTGCCACTGCGCCCTTTATGCCGTTTGCGTACTCCTCGCCCATGTCCTCCTTCATAAGCTTAGAGTATTCCCCGCTCATATCGTTAAAGATGTTCTTATTCAGCTTATATGCACCTAAAAACGCAAGGAAAATCACTGCGGCTGTAATTATCTGTACCAATGTCAGCTTTACAAAGAAATCCGCACTGTTCCTGTTTTTGATTTTCGGTTTTACCCTGTTCATATCCCTGTTCCTTTCACATGTTTTCCTTAACTAAATATATGCGGACGACTTTTACTCTAAAACCCGTATTTGAAATTGTTAAAAGGCTTGTCTCTTTGATATTTGGAATATATAATTGTGTCAGACTAAAAGGATGGGCGGTATTATCGTGGAAAAAAAGCTGTACGGCATAACTCCTTCGGGAGAAGAGGTTTTCCAGTTTACACTTGAAAATGAGAATGCGCTTGTTACCCTTTTAAGCAGGGGCGCTACCCTCGACAAGCTGATTGTAGCGGATAAAAACGGGGTAAAAAAGGATGTGCTTTTGGGCTTTGATGATTTAGAGGGACATATGACAAGGTCCGATTATCAGGGCGTTGCCGTCGGACCCTTTGCAAACAGGATTGCAGGCGGAAGGCTTAATATTAACGGCAAAGAGTATATCTTGCCCCCCAATGAAAAGGGCAGAAACCTGCTGCACAGCGGCGGGCTTTATACCGAGGCTGTCTGGAACGGCGAGTTTGAGGGCGACAACAAGGTCGTTTTCAAAAGGCATTTCATGGACATGGAGGGCGGCTTCCCGGGCAATACGGACGTAGAGATAAGTTACACCCTCGAAGACGACGGCACAGTATTAATGGAATACAAAGCTGTGTCTGACAGCGATATGTACTTTAACCTTACGAACCACGCTTATTTCAATCTTTCCGGCTTCGACGGCGGGGATATTTTAAACCATAAGCTTAAAGTAAACGCCGACGGCTTTTTGCCCGTGGACGAGTACAGCATTCCGACGGGAGAGATTATGAGCGTAGCCGGTACTCCCTTTGACTTCAGAGAGTTTAAGGAAATAGGTAAGGAGATTGAGGCGGACTTTGAGCAGCTTAGATTCACCGGCGGCTATGACCACTGCTTCTGCCTGAAGGACGCAGACAAGGGTTACAGGCTGGCTGCCTCTGTAATAGATGAAAACAGCGGCCTTGCGCTCGATGTGTTCACCGATTTGCCCGGCGTGCAGTTCTATGCGGGAAACTTCCTTAAGGGTACTATCGGCAAAGGAAATAAACCCATGAACAAGAGGTGCGGCTTCTGCCTTGAAACCCAGTATTATCCCGATTCGCCGAACAAGCCCCAGTTCCCCTCCTGCTTTGTTATGGCCGGCGAGAGCTTTTATACAAAATCCGCTTACAGGGTTTACAAAGCTTAATATAAGGCACAGGTCTGACCTGTGCCTTTTTGCCATTATCGAAATATAAGCGAAAAACAGGAAAAAAGTCCTATTTTTGCGACTGATTGTAAGCCTTTTACAGCTATAAATAATTGACATAAAAAAACTGCTGTGATATTATATTTTTGTGTCAAAAGCAAGAAATTTCCGTAAATAACACTTGGACAAGTTGTGTTATTAATCCAAATCAACGGAGGTGGGTTGTTGCTTTTTCTTTAAGTCTTTAGTAA
>JAAYOZ010000013.1 GCA_012520115.1 Clostridiales bacterium
GGTCAACGCAATTGCCAAATACTGCTTTGCCGCAAGCGCAGTTGTTTCGACCTCCATCGGTATTCTGATGTATTTCTTCGCAGATAAGATTACCTTCCTTTATTTAGGCGAGGTCACGGCGGATGTTTTGAAGCTGGCGGTCTTTGCGCTGGGTCTGTTCTGCATAAACTATCTGTTCCGCTGGGTATCCTTTGCGACGCAGAGCTTTATGCTGTCGATAGAAGAGCCCATGAATGCTTCGATGATTTCTATTTCGACGGCTATGACCTTCCCCCTGCTTGCGCTCTTGCTTGTGTGGCCGGCAGGACTGGGGCTGACGGGACTGTGGCTTAATGTGCCCGTGACAATGGGTCTCGCCGCAGTACAGTCGGTGTTTTATATGGCAAAGTACCGGCAGAACCTCAGAAAAACAAAAACAGCATGAAAAAGCCGCCTGTGAAAACAGGCGGCTTTCTATAACAACAATAAAGAGCAATCCTGAGATTGCTCTTTTGCAGCGGATAAAGGCTATTTCAGGCCGGCGTAAAACTCGACCGCCTTTTGTATATCGGTTTCATCGGGGTGACCCTTTGCTATGCCGCCTATCAGCTTAAAGGGTCCTACGGTGTCATAGCCTAAGCAGCCGTATTCGCCGAGTATCCTTGCCTTTTTCTTTTCGGCGATTTTGCGTACTGCGTTGCAGTACCTGTTCGTCTTAAATCCGCAGGTGTAAAGGAAAAACACATCCTTGCCCTCGGGCAGCTTCTCTTTCATTATTTTGCGCATCTGCGGGTAGAATTTGCTGCCGGCGATGCCCGAAGCAAAGCCTATACGGTCAAACTCTGACAAATCAAAGGTGCTGTGCTTCATAGCGTCGATTGCCGTGATTTCATATTTTTCCGCAATAGCATCGACCAGTTTCTTCGTATTGCCGTGATGCTTTGACACATACACAATCGCTGTCCTCATAATCCTCTCCTCGCTTTAAAGATAATCAATGCCCTTACTCTTACAATAACGCCTGTTTTCAGTCAGGTCAATCCCGATTAAAATTTTGCGGGCAGCCAAAAACGCTGACGTTGACACTTATGTATCAATATCAGCGTTCTGTTTAGTGCAGCAAGTACACTTCGCCGGCGTAAAACTCTGTTGCGCTACCGCTCTGAACGTTTTCTTTTAATGGGTATTCTTATCGGACGCCGAATCAAAAAGACCGTGGACGCTCAGAACAGATTCGACGAACAAAACCCCGTTTCCGGGAATGTCCAGTTTAAGCTCGTTGTACAGAGTATTCACTACCTTTTCGGTTAAATCGCTCGGCAAAAGAATCATAACCAGCTCTTTTTCCGGCTCTATTTCCATGCCTAATAATTTCACGGCAATCTC
Organism: Clostridiales bacterium; assembly: GCA_012520115.1. Classification (GTDB taxonomy): domain Bacteria; phylum Bacillota; class Clostridia; order Oscillospirales; family Acutalibacteraceae; genus DTU053. The sequence continues at coordinate 1,366 of JAAYOZ010000013.1, forward strand.
CGAGGCGGTTCCCCGTCCGCGCAGAATCGTACCGCCGGTTGCACCTGCTTTGCGTGCTATATCCATTACATCCTCCGCCATACCTCGATTGACGATTACCGTAAGTTTCTTATACATACTCTCTGCTTCCCTCTCTTGCATTATATTAAGAGTGCCCTGCTGACTGTTCACTATCCGGTCTGCGGTTACTGCAGCTGTCGTATAGACAATTCCATGACCGTGCCTGTTAAGATGGAGTTCATTTACGAAAAAGTCCAGTAATTTTTCTTCTTTTTCTTTTTCCACCAGAAAACTCATTATGATTTGCTTCTGGCTCTTTATTCCGAACAATTTCAAAGCAGCACTTTTTACCGTACCTTTACCGAGTATTTTAATCCCGCCGTGGACATCTTTTTCTTTGAAAATTCGGTCAATTTTTTGACATTGATTTTCACTCAGGATGAGTGTCATTATCAAAAACTGCTGTTCACCGGTCGATCCGTTCATTCGTCTATACCTCCTGTTAACCGCTTTTTACGAATTGCAGCATCAGCCTTGCGTAATTTCAACTTATAGATTGCGCCGAGCAGTTCGATTGCTATAATCGGCATCATTGCAACGATTGCTATCATACCGAAGCCATCCGCTACCACGTCGGCACCCGGAACCTGAGCAGCCATACCCTGAACAAAGGCAAGAGAGAAGGTGGCTGTCATGGGGCCTGAAGCAACACCGCCCGCATCAAAGGCCATACCCACAAACAAATCCGGGACGAGGTAAGATAGTATTACGGCCAGACCAAAGCCGGGCAGCAGATACATCCACAGCTGTATTTCGGGTATGAGAATCCTCAAAGAAGACATGAATATCGACAGTCCGACTGCCACTGATAAAAATATGAGAACCAGATTGCGCCTGACCGAGCCGCCGGTGACGTCTTCCACCTGATTCGTTAATACATGAACAGCCGGCTCAGCCAGTACGGTGGTAAGCCCGAGCAGTGCAGCCACAATAAGAACCGGAATATCTGACTCCATCGAGGTCAGCTGCATTCCTAAACGGGCGCCCACTTCCATAAATCCGCCGTTTACGCCCAGTAAAAATATTACAAGCCCTGAAAAAGTTAAGACTATGCCTCGGCAGATATCAAAAACCTTTCTCCTTTTATGTTTTAAGAAAAATACCTGAAAAATAATATATGCGACAATAATCGGGAGCAGTGTAAGGAGAGAATCCAATGCAATGTGAGGCAGCTTTGTTGCATATGTGCCAAGCAGATTGGTCTCTGCTATCTCTGCCGGCGGCAAAGCGCCGCTGAGTTTTTCTTCTTTTATAAAAAGACCTGTAATCAGAACTCCGAGAATTGCGCCTGTCGATGAAATTCCTACCAATCCGAAGTTGTCGGCTTCGCTCACCTTACTGTCTTTTTTCATGGCAGAGACACCGGCGACCAGTGCCAGTATAAAAGGAACGGTGATAGCACCAGTTGTAGCTCCGGAAGCATCAAATGCTATGGCCAGAAAATCAGATGTGGAGAATAAAGACAGTATAAGTATCAGAGCGTATGCGCCCGTGAACACATATTTAAGCCTGATATCTCTAAGGATGCGCAGCATTCCGAGAGTCATCATAACTCCGATTCCGACAGAGACTACAATCACCATCAGAGTTTTATCAAACTGACCGGAAGTCACGCTGTCCACCTGAAAAGCGAGAATGTGCAAATCGGGCTCGGCAAAGGAAATAAAAAAGCCTAAAATCAGACTGACCGTAATGAGTACCGCATAGCTGTTTAAATTTGTAATTGTATTTCCGATACCGTGTCCGATCGGTTCAAGCCCTTGGTCGATTCCGAACAGGAATACCGTCAGTCCGATAATTACAAGAGCAGAGCCGATAAGAAAAGCATATAACATATTTGTTTCCAATGGGCTTATGGTAAAATGAAGTACCAGAACAATAAATGTAATAGGCAGCACCGACATCAGTACTTCTTTTAATTTGCCAGTAAGCTCTCTCAAAACATCACCTCTTTGAGTTTAATCTGTTGTATTAATTCTGCCGCTTTTTTGGCTTCCTATCAATCAGAATCTCTTTTGTTAAGTATAAGCGTTAATATTATATCACAAAAAAGCGAATTGTGCCAAGCTGAAAAAAACATAGCTTTTACATCCATGCGGACAGGTACAAAAGCAAAAATCCGAACCCTACTTTTGTAAAAGTAAAGTTCGGATTTTTCTGTCTGGTGCGGGTAACAGGGGTCGAACCTGCACGCCTGCTGGCACAAGATCCTAAATCTTGCACGTCTGCCAATTCCGCCATACCCGCATAATATTTGCGTTTGCAACAAAACATCCGTTGCCGCTTTGCCTCGCCCTGACTGCGTTGTCGGGGCGAGGTGTTTTGCATTTTAAATGCAAAGATGTTTAAACTCAGCCTCAGAAAACTCTATATCGGGGAATCCCGAAGGACTCCCCGAAGCAGGTTTAGCTTTAAACTATAGAGCTTACTCATTTTCCGCTATGCTTCTGACGTATTATATCAGAAACAAGCGGCATTTTCAATCTTAAAAAATTCCAATTTTATTATTATCTTCCGGTCTATTTAATGACGTCAACGCCCATGTATTTTACAAGGACCTCGGGAACGGTGACCGAGCCGTCGGCGTTCTGGAAGTTTTCGAGTATTGCGGCGGTGGTCCTGCCCACGGCTATGCCCGAGCCGTTGAGGGTGTGGACGAGGGCAGCCTTGTCCTTAGGCGTCTTTTTGAATCTTATGGACGCTCTGCGTGCCTGGAAGTCCTCGAAATTCGAGCAGGAGGAAATCTCCACATACCTGCCGTAGGAGGGCATCCAGACCTCTATGTCGTAGGTCTTGGCCGAGGAGAAGCCCAGGTCGCCTGTGCTCAGTGCCACAACCCTGTAAGGCAGGCCGAGAAGCTGAAGCACACGCTCTGCGTCATTTGTAAGGCTCTCAAGCTCGTCATAGGAGGTCTCCGGGTCGGCAAATTTAACAAGCTCCACCTTATTGAACTGGTGCTGCCTTATAAGTCCCCTTGTGTCCCTGCCGGCGCTGCCCGCCTCTGCTCTGAAGCAGGCGGAATATGCGCAGTATTTGATGGGCAGCCTGCTGCCGTCGAGAATATCGTCCCTGAACATATTGGTCACGGGCACCTCTGCGGTGGGGATGAGGAAGTAATCGAAGTTGGAGAGCTTAAATGCGTCCTCCTCAAACTTCGGCAGCTGTCCTGTGCCTGTCATGGAGGCCCTGTTTACCATAAAGGGCGGGAAAACCTCAGTGTAGCCGTTTGCGGTATGTGTATCAAGGAAGAAGTTGGTTATGGCTCTCTCTAACCTTGCGCCCAGACCCTTATAGAAGTGGAACCTTGTGCCTGTTACCTTTGCGGCGGTTTCCGGGTCGAGAATGCCTAAAGCCTCGCCCAGCTCCCAGTGGGGCTTAGGCTCAAAGCCGAAATCTCTCGGCTCACCGAAGCGGCGGATTTCCAGATTGTCCGCATCGCTGGCTCCCTTAGGTACGCTCTCGTGGGGGATATTCGGTATTTCGAGCAGGATTGCCTTTTGCTTGTCCTCAAGAGCGGAAAGCTCTGCGTCTATCTCCTTTATCTGCTCTTTCAGGGCGTTCATCCTTGCCATAATGGCCGAAACATCGCCGCCCTCCTTCTTTATCCTCGGGATTTCCTTGCTGGCGGCGTTCTGCTCGCTCTTCATGCCGTCGGCCTTTACGGTCAGCTCACGCCTTTTTACATCGATTTCGATAATGCCGTCAATCAGGGCGTCCATGTCCTTATTGCGGCTTTTCATGGCCGCCTTTACGGCCTCGGGGTTTTCTCTTATGCGTTTGATATCAAGCATCTATACCATTCCTTTATATTAATTTCTCCGTTTATTATGTGAAAAATTTAGCATTTTATAGCCTTATTCATCAAACAATGCGGCGAGTCCTTTTAAATCCTCTAAGCTGTAAAACTCGATTTCAAGGCTGCCGCCCTTTTCGTCGCCCTTGACCTTTACCTTGCGGCCTGTTGCGGCGCTTAAGGACAATTCCACCTCGTCAAAGAAGGAATCCCGCTTCGTTGTGGGCTTTTCTTCTGGGATTTCGACACGCTTCGTCAGTTTTTTTACTAATCTTTCGGTTTCCCTGACCGAATAGCCCTTTGCAATGACCTCGTTTGCCATGTGCCTTATCAAGTCCTCGTTTTCCAAAGAGAGAAGGGCTCTTGCATGTCCGGCGGAAATAAGGCCGTCACGGACATATTCGAGAACATCTGCGGGAAGCGCCAAGAGCCTTAGCGCATTTGCAACAGCTGACCTTGATTTGCCTATCCTCTGGGCTGTCTGCTCCTGGGTGTAGCCGTATTCTTCCATAAGCCGGCTGATTCCCTGTGCCTCTTCGATGGGGTTTAAGTCCTGTCTTTGCAGGTTTTCCACAAGGGTCATTGCCGCAACTTCTTCGTCGCTGAGCGCCCTTATATATACTGGAACCTCCGTCAGACCCGCCTTGCGTGCAGCCCGCCAGCGCCTTTCGCCCGCCACTATCTGATATGAGCCGTCCGCCATAGGTCTGACAAGCAGGGGCTGCAGAATGCCGTTCTGGGCAATGCTCTCGGAAAGCTCTGTCAGAGCCGCCTCGTCAAAGACCTTTCTCGGCTGGTTTCTGTTCGGCTCTATATCCGTTATTTTCAAGGTAACCTTGCCAGATGACGAAAGCTCCTCGGCGGAATTTGTGTTGAACAGTGCATCAAGACCCTGCCCCAAGCCGCCTTTTTTCGCCGCCATTGTCTCACTCCTTTATTTTTGCTTTGATAAAAACTCCTGTGCAAGTCTGATATAGCTTTCAGCGCCCTGGGAGCGTCTGTCGTAGTAGATTACGGGTTGTCCGAAGCTGGGAGCCTCCGAAAGCCTTACATTTCTCGGTATAACTGTTGCGAAAACCTTATTAGGGAAGAATTTTTTGACCTCCGCCACCACCTGCTGGGTTAAGTTAAGTCTGCCGTCGTACATGGTCAGAAGCACCGATTCAAGCTCTAAGTACGGGTTGTACCGCCTTTTTATCTGCCTGACCGTGGACATGAGCTGCGAAAGACCCTCAAGCGCATAGTATTCGCACTGGATAGGCACTAAAAAGGTGTCAGAAGCGCAGAGGGAATTAAGAGTTATAAGCCCCAGCGAGGGCGGACAGTCGATAAATATGTAGTCAAACCTGTCGGAAATCTTTAACAGGGCGGTTTTAAGAATTGACTCCCTTTTCTCGACCTCGATAATCTCAATCTCCGCACCGGCGAGATTCATATTGGAAGGCAAAATCCAGACATTTTCGGCGCTTGTTTCGACTATTGCGTCCTCGATATTCGCCTGATTCGTGATAATCTCGTATGATGAAAGGCTTATGGCCCTTTTGTTTATGCCGAAGCCGCTGGTCGAATTGCCCTGCGGGTCAATGTCCACAAGCAGGACCCTGTGTCCGAGCTGGCCTAAAGCCGCAGACAAATTGACGGCCGTAGTTGTCTTGCCTACGCCGCCCTTCTGATTGACGACAGAAATAATTTTAGCCATACCTACCCCGTTTTTACTTTAGTAATTTTTGGAAATCCGATGAGTGCTAAATTCTGGTTTTTATCATTCCTGCGATTTATTATAGCACTTTGGGAGCTAAAATCAATGCAGATGAGCCTATTATCGGAAGAAAATCTGACAAACGCAGAATTCTACTGCGTTTTCGCATATGTTTCACGTGAAACAAGTTGTGACTCTCTCCCCTTTTATCTCTACACCTGATTTTCATAATGCCAACCTGCACCGCTTATCCGTCCCCGCATGCCTGCCTGATGTTTCACGTGAAACATTTTCTTACAGACCTGCAAGAACACCCCTCCCCTCAAGTTTACTTGAGGGGTTCCCCGTCTGTGGGGCGTGACAAAACGGCATGCTGCTATTACACATAAAGCCATGCCCCTCTTTTATTTATTCCCTTTCCTTATTATATAGGACTTGTCTGCCTCGCCGCTCGTCCTTGTGCCACCCCGCCTTCCCTGCGCCGAATTACCTTCTCCCGCTGCCCACCTGCCGCCCTCGCCCGTTCCGCCCTGCCGTGTCCGGGGCTGTCGCCGTTGCCCCGCTCGGTCTGCCTTGCTTGCCCTGCTCCGTTCACCCGCTGTCCGTCGCCCGCCCCGTCGGTTTGCGGCTTTCCCGCCGTTCCTGCTGCCGCTGTAACTTTGAAATGCTTGACCCTCTGCACCGCAGCCCTCTATCCCGCTTTCTCCGCTGTGCTGCTGTCCCATCAATAAGACTTCAATCTTAAATGAAAAATTTACCTCTTTACTGCCTAACAAATGTTTGCTATTATTTATACGAACAAATGTTCTGTTTAATTTCAGTAGATTAACAAATACTGTTTATATACCGCTTAAAGGTGATATTATGAGAGCCATTCTTCACTCTGATATTAACAACTGCTATGCGGGCATTGAGGAGATTTTTCACCCGGAGCTTAAAGGCGTTCCATTTGTTGTGGGCGGGGACGAGGAGCATCGGCACGGCATTGTCCTTGCAAAGAATTATCCTGCCAAGGCCTTCGGCATAAAGACCGGCGAGGCTCTTTTTACCGCAAGGAACAAGTGCCCCGGCCTCGTTGTAGTGCCCGCACGAATGGGGGTTTACTCACAGTACTGCTGCGCCGTCAGGGAAATCTACCGTGACTATACGGACATGGTGGAGCCTTTCGGCATGGACGAGTGCTGGCTTGACGTGACGGGCAGCCTTATGCTTTTCGGTTCCGCCGAAAAAATCGCAAATGAAATCCGTGAGCGTGTCAAGCAGGAGATAGGCGTTACGGTGTCTGTGGGCGTGTCTTTTAACAAAATCTTCGCAAAGCTCGGCAGCGACTACAAAAAGCCCGATGCGGTGACGGTCATCTCGAAGGAGAATTTCAAAGAAATAGTCTGGCCCTTGGACTGCGGCGAGCTGCTTTATGTGGGCAGAAGGACCCGTGAAAAGCTTCGCAGCAGGGCGATTTTCACGATAGGGGACCTGGCCAACGCCGAGCCGGAGAAGCTGAAAAGATTTCTCGGCAAGCAGGGGGAGGTCCTGTATATCTATGCCAACGGCCTTGACGAGTCGCCGGTGCACAATTTCGATTACCGCCGTGAGATAAAGAGCGTGGGGGCAAGCACCACCACGCCCCGTGACCTTTATACCCTCGACGACGTGCGGGCGGTTGTCTTTTCGCTGGCCGAGGAGGTAGGGGAGAGGCTCAGGGAAAAGGGACTTGAAGGAAATCTCGTCTCAATCTACGTCAGGGATAAGGAGCTGAATGTTTCGGAAAGGCAGAGGATTCTGGACAGACACACGAATCTTGCCTCTGAAATTGCCGTCGGGGCTATGTCCCTTTTCTCCGAAAAGTATGATTTAAGCACACCGCTCAGGAGCATTGGCGTGAGAATCGCAAATGTGAAGCCCGAACGGGACGAAAATATACAGCTTTCCTTTTTCTGCGACGAGCTTTTAAGGGAGAAAAAGCGGACAATTGAGTATACGGTTGACAAAATCAAGCACAGGTACGGGGAGACGGCCGTAATCAGGGCGGTGACGATGAACCCGCTGTGCAGAAACGGCAGGAATATTACGGCTTTAGGCTTTTACGGTACGGAAAAGGGTAGTCAAAATGCTTCGAATGTGCTACAATAATCCCGTCGTCTGAGGGCAGGGGAGTGCGCCCGTCGGGCGGCGGGGTTTGTTCCGTGCGGCGGACTGCGGGCGATTTAAGCTCTGAAGGCACCGACGCACATTAAACAACAGAATTAACTCGGGCCTGTAGCTCAGATGGGAGAGCGTTCGGTTCGCATCCGAGAGGTCGAGGGTTCGAATCCCTTCAGGTCCACCAAATAAAACACCATCTATTGATAAAAGGAATTTTGTCGGCAGATGGTTTTTTGTTTGCCCGAAAGTGCTTGAAACAAGCCACTTTCGGGCTTTGTGCTTTCTGCCTTGTAGCAATAGTTGGTGTTTTAGAGTTGCCGTTTTCGGAGGATA
>JAAYOZ010000072.1 GCA_012520115.1 Clostridiales bacterium
GGAAAAAACTGCTGAAACTTACTTTGACATTAATACTACCAGGAGCAATTTGCCGCCGTATAATTCCCTCAACGTAAACATAAATGAGAATTCACCGGTTATTTACGGTTCTAAGCAGATAGACACCAATGCCTACTATCTCTACTTTAACCCCGAAAACTACGGAGTACAGAACAGCGTATATGCCAGTGCACTTCCCATTGAGAACTTTAAGATGCTCGAAAACCCCCAGAATATGCTGGGTGACGAAAGCGGCACATTTGACGAGTTCTTAGAAGTAAAGAGCCAGTCCATTAAGTTTAACAGCGGTTATATTAAGTTTACCCTTGATACAGCCGATAATCTCGACACAGTCGAATATTACTGCAATGCGACTGCCTCTTACAGGTTTGCTTTCTTCGGTAATAACCAGTTGTATATGGATATGAAGGTCTCAATCGAAATGACTCAGGTCTATGACTTCAATAAGGAAATTACCCTCGACATCAGCGATACGGTTAAGTCCGACATAACCGGAGTAAATCTCTTTAAGGGCAACAAATCCGAACCCTTTATGACACTCACACTGGAGAATCTGGCCAATCCGTATAAGATTACAGTCCCGTAGGCACCAATCTCAGAGTTGCGCTTGTGACCGAGGACAGCGTGATTGTGCCCCATGTCCCAAAGCTTATTCCTCCTCAGGACACTGCATTCCCTTCCAATCAGATGCTTCTTGTACATCAGGACGGCACAAATCTCACCAGAATTAATTTGATTACAAGGGACGCTACCTTAAGTATTATAAGTATTACCTGATCTGACACAAACTCAATATGCGGCGGCTTTAAGCCGCCGTTTTTCTTGCCTGCGATTGAATTATTCGGCTCGATATGATAAACTTTCTTAGTCGAAGAATTTGCCGTATTACAGGCAAAGGCAGTATTAAGGAGTAAAAATGGCTTTAGTTTCGGTACAAAACCTTGAAATGAGCTTTTCCGACAGGCTGATTTTCACGGCTTCAAATATAGATATAAGTGACGGCGACCGCATAGGCTTCATCGGCGAAAACGGCAGCGGCAAAACCACCTTTTTAAGGCTGCTCTGCGGCGAGATTGAGTCCACAAGCGGCCTTATTGCCATATCGAGGAGTGCTAAAATCGGCTATGCCGAGCAGCATGCCTGCCGTGACCCGAATAAGACCGCATATGAAGAAATGCTGACGGTCTTTTCGCATTTAATCGAAATGGAAAAGGAGCTTGAAAGCCTCCATATTAAAATAGAAAAGGCAAAGGGCGAGGAATTAACCCAACTCATAGCAAAGCAGGACGCCCTGAATGAGCGCTTTCAGAACGAAGGGGGCCTTACATATAAAAGCATGGCTATGTCCGCCTTGCTGGGTCTCGGCTTTTCCGAAGCGGAGGTCAATCTGCCCGTCGGCGCTTTGAGCGGCGGCCAGAGGACAAAAATCAGCCTCGGCAAGCTGCTTTTGTCCGATTCCGACCTGATGCTCCTCGACGAGCCCACAAACCACCTCGACATTAACAGCGTCGAATGGCTCGAGGGCTTTTTGCAGAAATTTAAAGGAGCCTTCATTGTAATCTCCCACGACAGATATTTCCTCGACAGGGTGACCGAAAAGACCCTTGAGATTTACGGCAAAAAGCTTTATCTCGGCAAAGGCTCCTTCACAAGATACATGCAGCTTAAAGAGGAAAGACTGCTCGCAGAACAAAGAGAGTATGAGAAATATCGAAAGGAAATAAAACGGCTTGAGGGCATAATCGAGCAGCAGCGCAGTTTTAACCGTGAGCGCAACTACATTGTGATAGCAAGCCGTGAAAAGCAGATAGAGCGCATTAAGGCCCAGATGGGCGCCCCGCCCGTTAAGGAGTCAAAGGCGATAAGGCTTAAATTCGAGGAAAAAATCGAAAGCCCGAACGAAGTGCTGACAGTACGGGAAATTTCAAAGGCCTTCGGCGACAAAAGGCTCTTTTCGGATGTATCCTTTACCTTTAGGAAGGCTGAAAGGCTCATAATCGTAGGCCCAAACGGCTGCGGCAAGTCAACAATGCTCAAAATCATAGCAAAGCTGCTGCCGCCCGATTCAGGCAGCGTGTTCTACGGCCCGAACATTATCACCGGCTACTTCGACCAGACTCAGGATAACTTAAACGCCGAAAACACGGTTATAGAGGAAGTCTATTCCTCCTGCCTGGACAAGACCATACCGGAGCTTCGAAACTATCTTGCCGCCTTTAACTTCGTCGGCGAGGACATCGACAAAAGGGTAGGCAGTCTAAGCGGCGGCGAAAAGGCAAAGCTGTCCATGTTAAAGCTGATGCTTCGCAGACCCAACCTTCTGATTCTGGACGAGCCGACAAACCACCTTGATATAATGTCAAGGCAGGCTCTTGAACAGGCTCTCCTTGATTACAACGGAACCATTATCGCCGTATCCCACGACCGTTATTTCATAAACAAGCTCGCAACGGGCATCCTCGCCTTTACAAACGACTGCGTTAAGGAAATCAGCGGCAACTATGATGCGTTTTTAGCCTCACAGCAGCAGGAGAGTGTAACGCAGGAAAAGCCGCAGAAGAAGGTCAGTTTATACAGGCAAAGAAAAGAAGAGGAAAGCCTCAGAAGAAAGCGGCAGACAAGGCTTAAAAATATAGAAGCCGAGCTGAGCGAAATTTCAAAGGCGGTTGAGGAAATCAATGCCCTGCTCAGAACCCAGGAGGTCGCTTCCGACTATGAGAAAGTGACTGAACTTACCATTCAGCTTTCCGAATATGCGGAGAAAGAAGAAACTCTGCTGAGCGAATTTCTGGAGCTTGAAGAAATTTTGAATGCATAAAGAGAATACAAACATAATCCGGAGGACGAAATGGCTATCGAAAAAGTAAGAGAGTTTTTCAAACAATATAATTGTGAGGACAAGATACTCGAATTTGACGTTTCGAGCGCAACGGTGCAGCTTGCGGCACAGGCTCTGGGCTGCCCGCCTGAAAGAATAGCAAAGAGCCTGACCTTCAAGACCGACAACGCTGTTATTATGGTTGTGGCCGCCGGCGACGCAAGGGTCGACAACAAAAAGTACAAGGAATGCTTCGGTACCAAGGCAAAAATGCTCAGCGCCGAAGAGGTTGAGGAGCTTGTGGGCTACGCAGTGGGCGGAGTTTGTCCCTTCGCCGTAAACGACGGTGTTGATGTATATCTCGATGAATCCTTAAAACGCTTTGAAACCGTATTTCCCGCCTGCGGCAGCTCGAACAGTGCCATTGAGCTGAAATTGAGCGAGCTGGAGTTTTACTCAAACGCAAAAGCATGGGTTGATGTGTGTAAGCTGTAATAAAAGGGGAGGCGCTTATGAGTTCCGAATTCGGTTCCCGTCTTACTTCGTTAAGGCATGAAAGGGGCGTCAGCCAGAAGGACGTGGCAGAGGCCCTCGGTGTGTCGCAGGCGCTGCTCTCACACTATGAAAAGGGAATAAGAGAATGCGGCCTTGACTTTGTACGCAGGGCCAGCAATTACTATGATGTAACGGCAGACTATCTCCTCGGTCTTAGCGAAAACCGCAGGGGACTCA
>JAAYOZ010000073.1 GCA_012520115.1 Clostridiales bacterium
CGACTGGTACAACGGCGGTATGGAGCACACCACGCTGCACCTGCTTTACAGCCGCTTCTGGCACAAGTTCCTTTATGACATCGGCGTAGTGCCCACCAAGGAGCCATACGCCAAGAGAACCAGCCACGGCATGATTCTCGGCGAGAACGGCGAGAAGATGAGCAAGTCCCGAGGCAATGTTGTAAACCCGGACGACATCGTAAACACCTACGGCGCCGACACCATGCGCCTTTACGAGATGTTTATAGGCGACTTTGAAAAGTCCGCACCGTGGAACTCCACCTCAATCAAGGGCTGCAAGCGCTTTGTGGACAGATTCTGGGCCTTCAGGGATATGCTTATCCCCGATAAGAAGATTCGCCCCGAGCTGCTCGGCGCCTTCCACAGAACAATAAAGAAGGTCACCTTTGATATAGATAACCTCAAGATGAATACCGCAATCGCCGCTTTGATGAGCCTTATGAACGAGATTTACGACACGGGCAGAATCACGGCGGAGGAACTGAGGATATTCACAATCCTGCTTAACCCCTTTGCTCCCCATGTGACCGAGGAGGTCTGGGAGTGCGAGGGCTTCGGCGGCAGAGTGACGGACGCAAAGTGGCCTAAATACTCCGAGGAGCTTTGCGAGGAGAAAAAGGTCGAAATCGCCGTCCAGATTAACGGCAAGGTACGTTCAAGAATCGTTATCGACGCAGACGCAACCGAGGAGCAGGCGATAAATGACGCAAAGGCGGACGAGAGAATCGCCGCTGAGCTTGAGGGCAAGAGCATACTCAAACAGATTTATGTAAAAGGCAAGCTCGTAAACATCGTGGCAAGATAAAAGTAAGCGGAGAGGTCAAACTCTCCGCTCATTTTTTTATTTAGCTTAACTCAAACTGTCCCGTATACAGTGCGTAGTACCTGCCCTTCTGGGCCAGCAGTTCGTTGTGGTCGCCCTGCTCGATTATCTCACCGTTTTCAAGGACAATAATCTGATTCGAGTTTCTTACCGTCGACAGCCTGTGCGCTATTACGAATACGGTCCTGCCCTCCATCAGCTTATCCATGCCCTGCTCGACTAAATGCTCCGTCCTTGTATCAATGGAGCTTGTGGCCTCGTCAAGTATAAGCACCGGCGGGTCTGCAACAGCGGCACGGGCAATGGAAATCAGCTGCCTCTGACCCTGACTCAAATTGCCGCCGTCGCCAGAAAGCATAGTCTTATAGCCCTGCGGCAGTCTCTCAATAAAAGAGTGTGCGTTAGCGAGCTTTGCCGCCTCAACGATTTCCTCAAAGGTTGCGTCAAGCCTGCCGTAGCGGATATTGTCCTCGACCGTACCCGTGAAAAGGTGCGTGTCCTGCAAAACCATTCCGAGGGAGCGGCGAAGGTCTGCCTTTTTAATTTTCTTGATGTTTATACCGTCGTAGGTGATTTTGCCCTCCTGAACGTCATAGAAGCGGTTGATAAGATTTGTAATAGTGGTCTTACCCGCGCCGGTGGAGCCGACAAAGGCATATTTATGCCCCGCTGCGCCCTCTATATTGATGTTCTTTAAGACAGGCTTTACATTGTCGTAAGAGAAGCTGACATTGTGGAAGCGCACATCGCCCTTCAGAAGTGTATAGGTCACGCTGCCGTCCGCCTGGTGGGGATGCCGCCATGCCCAGACGCCGGTTCTCTCGGTGGTTTCCTCAATACTGCCGTCCGGGTTTATTTTTGCGTTTACAAGGGTCACATAGCCGTCGTCAACTTCTATCGGAGTATCTATAACCTCAAAAATCCTCTCCGCACCTGCAAGGGCGGCAAGAATATTATTAATCTGCTGTGACACGTTTGCTATGGGCATTGAAAACTGCCTTGTGTACTGAAGGAAAGAGGCAAGCTGACCGATGCTCATGCCTATCATTCCGGTTGAAGCCTTTTTCAGTATCAGCCATGCGCCGATTGCGGCTGTAAGGGCATAGTTCATATAGGAAAGGTTGCCCATAATGGGCATTATGATGCTCGCAAAGGTGTGTGCGTTGACGGAGGCCCTTTTCAGCTCGCCGTTTATCTCTCTGAACTCGTCGATAACCTTGTCCTCACGGCAGAAGGCCTTGACGACCCTCTGACCCTCAATCATCTCCTCGATATAGCCGTTTACGCTGCCCACGTTTTTCTGCTGAAGGCGGAAATACTTTGCGCTCCTGCTGCCCACGGTCTTAGTGGCAAAGAGCATGATGGCAAGCATAATAAGAATCAGTATCATAAGCTGCGGGCTTAAAATAGTCATCATAATAAATGTGCCCACAACCGAAACGAGGGAGGACATAATCTGCGTCAGACCTTGGCTCATGGCCTCTCTTAATGTGTCGGTGTCGTTTGTAAAGCGGCTCATAATCTCGCCGTGGGTGTGCTTGTCAAAGAAGCTGATAGGTAAATCCTGTAAATGGTCAAACAAATCACGCCTGATTGAGTTCAAGGTGTTGTGCGTCAGGCTTACCATCACACGCTGATAGGCGTACTGTGCGCCTGCGCCGCAGATATAAATCACTCCGAGTATCAGGAGATACTTGACAATCTGAACCATTGGGTCTGCTATTTCGCCCTTGAGCGCCTGTCCTATGGTGTTAATGACGGGGGAGAGCATATAGGTGCCCGCAACTCCCGCACCTGAGGCGACAAGCACGAGAACAGCCACAAGCACAAGTATCAGCTTGTTTTTGGTAATATATTTAATTAGCCTTGCGACGGTCTTTTTTGTGTTTACGGGCTTAAAGCCGGCGCCGCCCCCGTGCATACCCCTCATCTGAGGCATTCTTGCAGATGTTCTTGTACTCATAATTCCGTGTCCTCCTGCTGTGAGCGGTAAACCTCAGAGTAAATTCCGCCAAGACTTAATAGCTCCTCATGTGTGCCGATTTCGCTTATCTTGCCGTCGTCCAATACAATTATCCTGTCGGCGTGCATTATGGAGTTAACTCTCTGAGCAATTATCAGCTTAGTGGTGTGGGGGAAGAAGTGCTTTAAGCTCTCCCTGATACTTGCGTCCGTCTTTGTGTCCACTGCGCTGGTGCTGTCGTCAAGGATAAGTACCTTTGGATTTTTAAGCAATGCACGTGCAATGCAGAGCCTCTGCTTCTGACCGCCGGATACATTGGTGCCGCCCTGACCGAGCATTGTCTTATATCCGTCGGGGAAGGCTGTTATAAAGTCGTGGGCAGCAGCCGCCTTGCAGGCAGTGATGATTTCCTCCTCGGTGGCGTTTTCGTTGCCCCAGCGAAGGTTTTCCTCAATTGTGCCGCTGAAAAGCAGATTCTTCTGAAGCACCATAGCCACGGCGTCACGAAGCTTGTGCAGCTTGTAGTCCTTTACATCCCTGCCGCCTATGAGCAGTCTGCCTTCGGTCACATCATAGAATCTCGGAATAAGCTGAACGAGCGTGGTCTTAGATGAGCCCGTGCCGCCGATGATGCCAATGACCTCGCCGGATTTGATGGACAGGTTTATATTGTCAAGCACGTTTTTTTCAGCAGTCTTGGAGTATTTAAAGGATACGTTCTCAAAGACAATGCTGCCGTCCTTTACTTCAAGACTCTCGTCTGCGTCGTCATCATTTATGTCAGGCACGGTCGTAAGTACCTCGCTTACCCTGACAAGCGAAGCACGAGAAATAACAATCATAATGAAGACCATCGAAACCATCATAAGCGAGAAGAGTATCTGACTTACATAGGCGATAAAGCTCATAAGCTCACCGGTGCCCATTCTGCCCGTCAGCACCAGATTACTGCCGAACCAGAGAATCAGAACAATTGCCGAGTACATGGAAAGCTGAAGCATCGGATTCTGAAGTAATGCCAGCTTTTCCGCAAAAATGCTCGCATCTCTCAACTCGTCATTGCTCATTTTGAATTTTTCCTTCTCATGCCTTGCACGGACAAAGGTTTTTACAACCCTGATGCCTATAAGGTTCTCCTGAATCGAGGCATTAAAGCGGTCGTACTTTTCAAACATAGCCCTGAAGCGGGGGAAGGCCTTCATAATAATGAATACCAGCATGAAGCCGAGCAGTGGAGCAATCACAAGGAAAATAAGCGAGAGAGAAGCGTTTATCTTAATAGCATAAATAATCGCCATGATGAACATAAAGGGCGCGCGGGCGCACAGCCTTATAATCATCATGAATGTCATCTGTATCATATTGACATCGGTGGTCATTCTGGTAATCAGCGAGGCCGTGTTAATGGAGTCTATGTTGCCGAAGGAAAAATACTGAACCTTCTTAAACAGCCCCTCCCTTAAATCAGCGCCGAAGCCCATGCCCGCCAGAGCGGCAAGCCTTGCGCCGAGAGCGCCCAGTGAAAGAGAAACAATGGATATGCAAACCATCACGGCACCCGTCCTGTAAATCAGCTCGGTGCCGCTGCCAGAAATTATACCCCAATCAACCATTTTCTGAATTATCAGCAAATCAGCCGTTTCACTCAGAGGCTTGCCGTAAAGTCCGCTGTCGACAATGACCGACATAAGTGCGGGAATGCTGACCTCAAGCACAGCCTCCAGCATTACGGTCAGGGGAGTAAGAATAGCAAAAAGCCTTTGATTTTTTATAAAAGGAGTAAGTCTTTTTAACATGCAAAATGTCCTTTCGGAGTCGAAATTTAAACAATACAGTCAAGCGATTTTCGCCGACCTATTCATCCTTTGAAAGATTATCTATCATCTTGTTGATTACACAATCAAATGCCTTTGTATCGGCTTCGTCAAAGCCCTCTGTCATAATCTTTGACAGCCGTTCGAGCTGACTTCTGCAATAGCGGTGAGCCTCCTTGCCCTTCTCGGTCAGCCTGATTTTATTAAAGCGCAGGTCCTTCTCGTCAGTCAGCTTTTCTATAAGCCCGGAGCTTTGCATCCTTCTGATGCTGACGGCAACGGAGGCGGGAGAAATCATGACCCTCTCGCATATCTCCTTCTGAGAGCAGGCGCCAAGCTCGTCGATTATCTTCAGAATCGGCGGCTGACCGGGATAAATCTCCCTCTCTGCCAAGTGCTGATGAAGGTGCTTTCTTATAAGAATATTGACCTTAAACAGCTTTTCCACGGTTAATAATTCTCTATCGGACACTTTCTTCACCCCGTCCGTAATATTAATTAGCCGCCTAATAGTTAGCCGGCTAACTATTATATGTTAGCACCGTGAAAAAACTATGTCAATATTGAGAAAATGTTTTTTCTGCAGAGCTATTTAACCGTAAAGCCGCTTTTGTCGTCGTCAAAGACAGCCGACAGATTAAGGGAGGCAAGAAACTCCTTTATAACCCTCTGTGTATCATCGTCGGCATTTTCAATCGAAATATACTGCCCGCCGCAGGTGTCGTGAAAATGCAGAACGGCGCCGTTTGTATTCTGAACATGCGTCTTGAGCCTCAGATAATCGTCAATGGTAAGCATACACGCCCTCCTAAACAAAAAAATCGGGATAAGCTTAATTATAAGGACAATAATTTTAATGTAAAGCGATTTATATTGCATTTAACACATAAAGTGTGCAACAATGATGTCAGGGTATACATCTTAAATATAGGGATTTATGTATTACAATTCTATTACATTTTCTTACGAGAATCTTAATATTGGGGTTTTGCCCTTGACTGTACCCTGCGTTGTAATAGAATACAGATGTCGGGTAAAATGCAGGAATTCTGATATAAACAGACACGTCCCGTGAGGCTTTCCCTAAAAGGAGGAGTTTTTTTGATTGAGGCAGTAAGTGTTACTAAAAAGTTCGGCGATTTCACTGCAATAGAAAACCTGTCGCTGACTGTGCCCAAGGGTTCGATTTACGGACTTGTGGGCTACAACGGCGCAGGTAAGACGACACTGCTTAAAACCGTAGCAGGCGTTTACCGCCCCGAAGGGGGAAAGGTTTTAATAGACGGCGAACCGGTTTTTGAGAATGAAAAGAAAAAACAAAGGCTTTTCTATGTTCCCGATGATATCTATTTCAAGCCCTATACCACCATGAGGAAGATGGCGGCTTTCTATAAGGGCTATTATCCAAACTTCAGCTACGATACCTTTGAGAAGGTAACGTCACTCTTCGGACTTGACCCGACAAAGAGGATAAACGGCTTTTCAAAGGGAATGCAAAGGCAGGCCGAGGTCGTGCTTGCAATGTCCACAATGCCCGACACCCTGCTGCTTGACGAGTCCTTCGACGGCCTTGACCCTCAGAAAAGAACCGTTGTCAAGGAGCTGCTCTACGACTATATGAGGCAGAAGGATGTAGCGATATTAATATCCTCCCACAACCTGCATGAGCTTCAGGACCTCTGCGACTATGTGGGTCTTATAAACGGCAAGAGGATTGTGCTCAACGGCTCGGTCAAAGACCTTTCAAAGGGCAAGGCGAAATACCGTCTTGTATTCGACCGCCCCGTAACAGAGCAGGATTTCTTGAGTATTCCTCACAAGCGGCTTAATATCGACGGCAGCATCGTAACGCTTATGGCTCTCGGCCAGCCCGAGGATGCATATGCGAGACTCAAGGAGATGTCGCCGCTCTTAATTGAGGAAACAGTCCTCACCCTTGAAGAAATATTCCTTGATGAAATGGAGGCAGAGGGCCATGAAGCAAAAAAGATCTTCGGCTAATCCCTTTACCCATACCTTTGCTGAAAGCATAAGAAGTACAAATTTTATAGTGGGATTAATCATACTTCTCGGCGCGGGCTTTGTCATGGTAATGTCAATACTCTATACCATAACATACAAACAGGTCATTACTAATCCCGTAACAGGCGTTCAGGAGGGTGTACAGACGGCTAAGGACATGTTCGTATACTACCTGTTCGATGACAACAGTTATGCGGGAACCTTTTTATGTGGTGCTCTGATTCTGGGCGGAATTGTCATGGGCATGTCCTGCTTCAGATTCATCACCTCAAAAAAGACGGTGAATGTTTATTACAGCCTCGGTATAAAGCGTGAAAAGCTGTTTCTGGCAAACTATTTAAGCGGCGCACTGCTGATTGTAGTCGCAGTAGTCCTTGCGGTAATGGCGCCGGTGCTTTTGAACCTTATTTATATCGGCAGCAGCATCGAGCTATGGACAGCTGCACTTTACTATATGATGGCCTTTGCCACCGTCGGACTTTTCGCATATACGGTGACGGCGGCGGTTGCATCAAGCGTTGGCACGGTCTTTGAGGGCGGAATATTCTCCGTTATCATTTCTTTCCTTCCGACCTTCGTGCTCTCGAGCGCTCAGATGCTTATGGACAGACTTGTCTGGGGCAGCCCCTTCGGGAAAAACTTCTTTGAAAGATTAAATGAATTCAACTACGATTCCCCGAGCCTTGCGACACACTTCTCATACTTTACTCCGCTTACGGCGTTTTTGGACGCCTTAAAGGGCATTGCCTTCCGTGAAAAGACTGTTGATGAGGAGAAGGCAGCCGAAAAGGCAGTTGAAATATTCGAGCTTGGCTTAAAAGAATATATTGCGGTTTTTGCATGGCTTGCCGTTGTTGTCGGCGTATTCTTCCTTGCCATGTACCTCTTTAAGCGCAGAAAAGCCGAGATAAGCGGCTTTATCGGCACCAACAGAGTATTGAATAATTTAGGAATTATGGTTGTTTCCCTGTTCGCATTCAGCGTCCTTTTCTCCAAATTACCTTTAAGCACCTATGTGGCTCTGGCCTTTGCGATGCTTGGTGTAATAATCGTATTCCTGATTCTGGACGCAGTATTAAGGCGCAGCCTCAGGGAGTTCAGAAAGGATTTGATTTTCCTTCCCGGCCACCTTGTTGTAACGGGACTTATCTTCGTGATTTTCTCAACCGGACTCTTTGGATATTCGACAAGAGTGCCCGAACCCGAAACCGTAAAATCCGCCTCTGTTTCGCTTGTTAGCGTCAACGGCATTGTAGGCGAATTCTATTCCTACAGTTCTAATGTGCTTGCAAACCCGGTTACAAGCGAGATGCTGTCGGGCTTTACCTCAGAGAAGGATATCAAGCTCGTCAGAGAGCTTCATACTAAGATAGCGGGACTCGGAGCAGACCCCTCCGACGATATGTGGAAATTCTCAAGCGACGCAGACTCAAAGCGCCTTCGCTCAAGAGTGCAGTTCACGTATTATTTAAAGAACGGCAAGGCAGTCAGAAGGAGCTTCAAGGACGTAACCGCAGATGCACTGGCGGATATGCTGAAGATTTATGAAAGCGACAGAATCAGGCAGCTTGTGGACGAAGCCCTTTCGCCTGATGCTGACCTCACAAAGAACGAAAAGGCAAGAGCTCTCCGCTCAGAAGGCAGCATTTTCCGTGCCGTACCCGGCGACGTAACGTATATTGCAAGGCTCAATCTGAATGAGCAGCAAAGGAACGACCTTCTGGAAGCTCTCAGACTGGATTTGTCCGAGCAGACCTATAAGGAGAGATACTTCCCCGAAAAGTCACCCATCGGCCTTATCAGTGTGCTGAATGTCGGCGAACCCGGTTTCGGCGGAAAGCCGATATACGATGTAAATATTCCCTCCAAGCCCGACATAGATATCGGCAATGACGAAGAACCGGAGATTCCCGCCTCAGACGAACCGTGGGATATAATCGACAACGCTCCCACCTTTGAGACGATGGAAAGCGTTTACGGCGGCATTGACTTCGTAATAACAGAGGACATGGAGAGAACCGTAAAATTCTTAAAGGACAACAATATGTTTGACGCCTTCAAGGGCACCGAAAAGAAGTACACCTCCGTAAACATTGTTTCCCTTGAGCGTTCACACACTTTCCAGCCCCATATGCTCAGATACGAGAACGACTTCTCATACTATGTTTCTGCCAGAGCCACAAGCAAGCCCAAAGAGAGTCAGGACGCCTTCTACTATAACCCCCTTGATAATCAGCAGACCTACACGGTGACGGATCAGGAAACCATCAAGGCTTTAAAGGAACTGTCATACTTCTCATATTACAGCAAGGGCACAGGCTATGCGGTAGAATTTAAAGCAAGCGACGATACCTCGCAATTACTGTATATCCCCGCATCGAAGATGCCTGCAGCCTTAGCCACGGCTGTAAGAAGCCTTGACGAGTCACTGACACAGGATTTCAGACCATAAAAGAATAGCAAAAGGGCGCCGACTCCGGCGCCCTTGTTTTTGTGTTAAGCGTTGTCGGATATTGTTGACATTTAAGGGAATATGTAATAAAATCTTGCAAAACAGCAGGTTGGAGGCCGTAAGAGTGTCAAAGGAGAAGCAGAGGTTTTCGGTAAGCGAAAAGGTGCTTGTGGGAGTCATCGTCGCCCTTTCGGTCATTCTTGTAATACAAAGAGTAAGCGCAAACAGCTTTATGTCACGGCTTAAAGACGTGGAAATCAAAACAAGCGAGACCGAGACCGCCTCAGAAACAGAAACCACCGAAACAATAACCGAAACTGAGACAAAAAACGAAGATACAAAGCTTATAAACATAAACACCGCCTCGGCTTCGGAGCTGTGTGAGCTTCAGGGCATAGGCGAAAAAAAGGCGCAGGCCATAATAGACTACCGAAATGAAAACGGCGGCTTTGTCACCATTGAGGAAATAATGAATGTCAGCGGCATAGGCGAAAAGACCTTTCAGAACATAAAGGACAAAATAACGGTGGATTAGCAGAGCGGAGCATTTTGCCCCGTTCTTTTTCTTTTGTCCCTTCTTGTTGTTTTTTTCGGCGTCAATGTGGTATAATTACTCAGTAAAAATAAATTCAGAATTTACGATAGATTGCAGGTAATTCTGAATCCGGGCAATACGGCTTAATGGGGGACAGCTATGGGCAAAAGTCATTTCTTTGCGTTTTTTGCAAGGATGAAATATATAAACCGCTGGTCACTTATGCGCAATGTCTTTTATGAGAACCTGAGCCAGCACAGCAACGAGGTTGCCGCCATAGCACACATGCTGGCTTTAATCGGCAACAAGCGCTTCGGCAAAAGCTACAATGCGGACAGGGCGGCGGTCTTAGGTGTGTATCACGACATGCCCGAAATCCTGACGGGCGATATGCCTACCCCCGTAAAGTACTTTAACAGCGAGATTAAAACCGCATACAAGGCTGTGGAGCGTGAGGCGGCAGAAAGGCTTACCGAGTCCCTGCCGAGCTTCTTACGGGACGATTTCAAGTCAATCTTTAACGAAAGCCGAGAGGACGCCGAGGAATGGCGGCTTGTAAAGGCTGCGGACAAGATTGCGGCGCTTATCAAATGTATCGAGGAGCAGAAGGCAGGCAATACTGAATTTGACAAGGCAAAGCAGTCCGTAGAGGCGGCTTTGGCCGAAAAGGAATGTCCCGAAGCAGAGGTCTTTATGGAGGAATTCCTGCCGAGCTTCGCATTGACCCTCGACCAGCTTAAATAAAGTTTATTTAACGGAGGATATAATGGAGATTAAGGATATTCTCGAAAAACTTACAAGCGCAAACGGCGTATCGGGCGACGAGGGCGAAGCCGCAAGGACTGCGGCCGACATTTTGTCCGCCTATATGCCCGTTAAAATCGAAAAAAGCGGCAATGTAGTGGGCTTTCTTAAAGGAGAAGGCCCCATTATAATGCTCGAAGCTCACCTTGACCAGATAGGTCTTGTGGTGACAAACATCGACAAGTCCGGTTTCATCCGCTTTACAAAATGCGGAGGAGCGGACATAAGGGTCCTGCCCGCCGCAAATGTAACGGTTATCGGAAAAGACAAAAAGGAGATAGACGGCATTGTTATAAGCACCCCGCCGCATCTTTCAAAGGACGAGGACAGAAAGAAGTTCAAAAGCTTAGACGAGCTTGCAATCGATGTAGGTCTGAGCTGCGAAGAAGCCTCAAAAATAATAAGCCCCGGCGACAGGGTAGTCTATAAAAAATCCTTCGGCAGCCTTATGAACGGCAGGCTTTACGGCACCTCCTTTGACGACAGGGCAGGCGTCGCTTCGGTCCTCAGAGCGGTCGATTTAATAAAGGATAAAAAGCTCGGTTGCAGTCTCTGCGTGCTTTTTGCCACGCTTGAGGAGACGACCGGCGGCGGAGCGGCAGTAGGAGCATTTTCTGAGCAGCCGGACGAGTCAATCTCCGTGGATGTAAGCTTTGCCGACTCTCCCGGAGTGCCCGAGCATAAGACAGGCAAATTAGGCGGCGGCGTGATGATAGGCATTGCCCCGACTCTGGACAGCGAAATCAGCAACAAGCTCATAGAAATCGCAAGGGCAAAGAATATTAAATACCAGACGGAAGTCATGGGCGGCCACACCTCGACGAATGCGGACAAAATCAGTGTTTCCGGCAAGGGCGTCAAGACGGGACTGCTGTCCGTACCTCTCCGCAATATGCACTCTGCGGTCGAGGTGCTTGAGATTGACGATATCGAGGCCGTAGCACAGCTTATGGCGGAGTATGTTTTGTAAAGGGGGAGAGGGAAAATGCTTGATTTGCTAAGACAGATGTCAGAGATAATTTCCGCTTCAGGCAAAGAAAAGTGCCTCAGGGACTTTATTATTGAGAGAATAAAGCCCCATGCGGAATATGAAGTAGACCCCCTCGGCAACCTGCTTGTATTTAAAAAGGGCAAGAACAGAGCTAAAAACAAGGTGATGCTCGCAGCACACATTGATGAGGTTGGAATAATAGTTTGCTTCGCCGAGAAAAGCGGCTTTCTGCGCTTTGCAACCGTCGGCGGTATCGACCCGAAGGTGCTATTGGGCAGAGAGATAGTCTTTGAAAACGGCGTTAAGGGCGTGACTGGGCTTGCTCCCGTGCATCTGCTTAAAGAGGATGAAAAAAACAAGGCCCCCGAAATCTCCGATTTGTATATAGACATCGGCGCAAATTCGGACACGGAAGCCTTGAACGCCGTACCGCTCGGCACAACCGGCACCTTCGCTCAGAAACTTGAGGAATTCGGCGACGGACTTGTTGCGGGCAGAGCTCTGGACGACAGGATAGGCGCCGCAATAATGCTCGATTTAATCAGAAGTGAAACCGAATACGATTTAACCCTTGCCTTTACGGTTCAGGAGGAGGTCGGCGCAAGGGGAGCCGCCGCAGCGGCCTTCTCGATAGCCCCCGATTACGCTATAGTTCTGGAAGCCACAACCGCCGCAGATATAATAGATGTACCCGAGCACAAACAGGTCTGCAAGCTGAAAAATGGCGCAGCCGTATCCTTTATGGATAACAGCACCGTATACCCGATGGAGCTTTACGAGCTTGCCTTAAAGGTCGCTGAAGACAACGGCATAAAGGCACAGCCCAAGGCAGCAGTCGCAGGCGGCAACGATTCGGGCTCCATCCACAAGAGCGGCAAGGGCGTAAGAACAATAACCCTCAGCGTGCCCTGCAGGTACATCCATTCCCAGAACTGTGTATCTGCGGTCAGCGACATTTATGAAACAAGAGCTTTGGCTGAGAAGCTCGGCTACACCTTCGCCAATGCTTAAACCGATAGATAATGAGGTCTTCGGTGAAGTAAAGAGCCGCTTTGATAGCGACCCCTTCGGTATAATAATCGGCTCTTTGTACGAAGCCTGCCGCAACGAATACGACTTCTGCACCTGACTTTATCAGCAAAGCGACAGCGGCGAAATCGCCGCCCTGCTTTCGGTCTATATGGGCAGTATGACGCTTGCAGCTGAATCCGTTGCTGATTTCGATGAGCTGCGGCTGTATTGCAACGCTTCAGCCCCGCATAAAATCCTTTCAGACGAGGGCAGTATAATCAACCTCGGCTATAATCCATCGGCAACAGGCAGTATAATGAGGCTTAACGAAGCCCACATCAAAGCCCCGACCCGTGATGACTGTGAAGTTAAAGCAGTGCCGGCAGATTATAAGTCACTCAGAGAGCTGTACAACCTGATTTTTCCGGGCGAGCTAAGGGATAAGGAGCATTTTGACTACTGGTACACCTATAACTCCCACATGATGCGCCACAATGTCAGCAGAGCCGCCGCAGTCTTTTATGATGAGTCCGATTTGCCCGTTGCCTGCGCCATGACTCAGGGCGAGAACGAAAATGCCGCCCTGATAAGTTCCGTAAAGGTGCAGAGCGAATACAGAAGGCAGGGACTCGGCAGCCTTGCGGTCAGCGCACTTTCAAATCAGCTTGTCAGTGTGGGCAAAACGGTATGGCTGTTTTCACGGAATGAAGATACGGACAGCTTTTACTCAAAAAACGGCTTTATTATGTGTGGTAATCGGTCGAAGGCTGTTATACAATAGTTTTGAAAAATTAATCGCAAAAAACGGAGAAATAAATGAAGGACAATTTTTTCAACATAGACAATAAACTTTCAGAGCTTTCCGAAAAGGCACTGTCACGCTGTACTGAGGCCTTTTCGAGAATCGAAAAAATAACGGAACATAACCAGCAGAAGGTACTCTACGCCTTTAGTGAAAACAGGGTCTGCGAAGCGGATTTACTCGGCACAACAGGCTACGGCTACGGTGACAGGGGCAGGGAGACCCTCGACAAAGTTGCCTCCATGTGCTTCGGTGCGGAGGATGCGATAGTCCGCCACAGCTTTGCAAGCGGAACCCACACCCTGACCGTTGCGCTGTTCGGCCTTTTGCGCCCGGGCGAAAAAATGCTTTGCGTTACGGGTACGCCTTATGATACAATTAGACCCGTAATAGGCATTAAGGGTGTCGACGGCCGAGGCTCCTTAAAGGACTTCGGAATCACCTACCTTCAAACCGAGCTTGACGAAAACGGCAGGGTCGACTTAGAAGCGGTAGAAAAAGTATTAAAAGCCGAAAAGATAAAACTCGTATACATCCAGCGCTCACGGGGCTACACCCTTCGCCCCAGCCTTTCCGTAGAGGAGATAGGCGCAATCGCCGCTTTGACAAAGCGTCTCAGCGACGCTGTTGTTATGGTCGACAACTGCTACGGCGAGTTTGTGCAGACTAAAGAACCCCTCGATTTCGGTGCGGATATAATAGCCGGCTCACTTATTAAAAACCCCGGCGGCGGCATTGCAAAGTGCGGCGGCTATATCGCAGGCAAAAAAGAGCTTGTGGAGCTCTGCGCTTACAGAATGACCGCTCCCGGTATAGGCAAGGAGGTCGGCGCAACGCTCGGCAACACAAGGGAAATGCTCATGGGCCTGTTCCACGCACCCCATGTTGTCGGCGAAGCCCTCAAGACCGCAGTTTTCGCCGCTTCCCTCTATGAATTGCTCGTCTTTGATGCAAGCCCCTCATATAACGAGGACAGATTCGATATAATACAAAGTGTAAGCCTTAAAAATTCGGACAGATTGATTGCCTTCTGCAGAGGCTTGCAGAAGGGCTCACCCATAGATTCCTTCGTCGTCCCCGAACCCTGGGATATGCCCGGCTATGACAATAAGGTCATTATGGCAGCGGGGGCCTTTACCTCCGGCTCATCCATAGAGCTTTCCGCCGACGCCCCGTTAAGGGAGCCGTACGCCGTCTGGCTTCAGGGCGGACTCAATTTCCACAGCGCAAAAATAGGCATACTCCTTTCGGCACAGGAAATGCTGAAGGAAGGCCTTATCACAGTTTAATTTCAGTGCAAAAACCCTTGCGGGTTCACCATAGAATTACTTAGGAGAGTGTATTTATGGCGGAAAAGCTAAAGCTAAATTACAAAAAGACTATACTTATAGGCTTTGGATTCATGTCTACCTCGATTGTATGGGCCATTTATGACCCGTATATCACAAAGATTCTGAACGAAATGCTGTCCACATCAGCATTGATTGC
>JAAYOZ010000014.1 GCA_012520115.1 Clostridiales bacterium
CCCGACTGCCATTTTCCTGACTTCAAAGCTCGCCCCAGAGCTTTTGCCTGCGATTGCGATTGCGGCCTATTCATATATGGCTCTCATACCGATGATTCAACCGCCTATTATGCGTTTGATGACCACAAAAAAAGAGCGCCAGATTGAGATGAAGCAGCTGCGTGAAGTATCCAAGCTCGAAAAAATCTGTTTCCCTATAATAGTAACCATAGTGTGCGTGCTTCTGCTGCCCTCTGTCGCTCCCCTTATCGGAATGCTGATGCTCGGCAACCTGTTTAAGGAATCCGGCGTTGTTGAGCGTTTGTCCTCCACCGTGCAGAATGCACTTATCAACATAGTTACGATTTTCCTCGGGGTTACGGTTGGAGCTACGGCTGTTGCCGAAAGATTCCTGAGACTTGAAACCTTAAAGATTATAGGTCTCGGCCTGCTTGCGTTTATATTCAGCACCTTCGGCGGCCTGCTGTTAGGCAAGCTGATGTGCTTTATTACCAAGGGAAAGGTCAATCCCTTAATCGGCTCAGCCGGCGTGTCCGCAGTACCGATGGCGGCAAGGGTTTCGCAGATCGAGGGACAGAAAGCCAACCCGTCAAACTTTTTGCTGATGCACGCCATGGGTCCGAATGTTGCGGGAGTAATCGGTTCGGCAGTGGTTGCGGGTATTCTGCTCTCACTGTTTGGCTCTTAATTACATAAAAGAAAGTGGCCGAGAAATCGGCCGTTTTTAGTCAATTCCTCAGATGTTCTTAATTATTAATCCTGCACTTATGCATAGTAATTAACCGATTACCGGGCATAATAGGCACAAAGGAGTGTTATTATGAACGGTAATGCAGAGTTGTTGAATTTCATTTATCAGAACTCTCAGATGGGCGTCCATACGATTAATCAGCTTATGGAGATTTCCGAGGACGAGGAATTTAAAATGCATCTGGCAAGTCAGTATGCAGAGTATCAGGATATTCACAAGAAGGCGCAGGACGCTCTGAATGAGAACGGCTATGACGAAAAGGGCATCGGCGCTCTGGACAAAATCAAGACCTATTTGATGGTGAATATTCAGACGCTGACCGACAAGTCCTCCTCTCACATAGCCGAAATGCTCATGGTCGGAAGCAATATGGGCATCATTAACGCTATCAAAAATCTGAAAAAATACTCGGATGCTGAGCCGAGCATCAAGGTCCTTATGGAAAGGCTATTAAAGATTGAGGAGAACAATGTTCAGCAATTAAAGAAATTCTTATAACAAAAAAGCCGCTTAATAGCGGTTTTTTTATGCCCATTTTCTCGCACCTACTATGTGTAGATATCTCATTCCCGCCGCCGAGGTATAGCTGTCAAGCGGTCTGTTGAGGTAGTCATATGTATGACAGGCAATCAGAATATTCCCGTTTGTATTTGACATCACCAGAAGCGAATGATAGTATCTGCCGCTTTCATCTCTGAGCTGAACTACATCGCCGATTTGCATGTGCTCCCTGTCTGTTTCCACACAAAACGGCCCTGCCCCTTCATTGGTTATAAGGAACTTATACAGATACTCAACGGAGCTCCATGAGGGGCTGCGGCTGTTCAGATTGTTATAGTACCAGCCGTATACGGGCGTGTAATTCATCACACGGCAGCCTGCATAAAGGCATTGCGAAATGAAGTTAGTGCAGTCCCCTCCCATGTTGTCAAAGTTAGCATATCGGGGGTTTCTGCTTAAGGCCCACCTTTCTGCATAGGCTGCTGCGGCCTCTCTGTTGTAAGGGATTGAAATAAGCATAATATCACATCATTTATCAGTCTTATTTCATTTTATGCGCTTACAAAAGGCGGGCTACATTTTTACAACAAAAAAGGTGCAAGCATAAAGCCTGCACCTGATTTTTATTTATAGATTCAGTTTCTGCTCTTGAACATATCGAATATATCGGTAAGGTCATCATCAGCGCCGAAGGACTCGTTTGCTGCTGCGTCTGCCGCACCTGCCGGCTTGATTGCATTGCCGTCCTTGCCGAAGCCGGTAGCAATAACAGTGATGATAACCTCGTCATCAAGCTCGGGATTGATAGCAACACCGAAGATGATGTTAGCGTCCTTATCGGCGGAATCGGAGATTGTGGAAGCTGCGGAGTCAACATCGTCAAGGCTGATGTCGGGCGATGCGGTGATATTGATGATAACGCCCTTAGCACCCTGAATGGTTGTCTCAAGCAGCGGACTGGAGATAGCTGCGCTCGCTGCCTGAACTGCCTTGTCCTTTCCGCTTGCTCTGCCAACGCCCATATGAGCATGGCCTGCGTCCTTCATGACTGAGGTTACGTCAGCAAAGTCGAGGTTGATAAGGCCCGGTATCTTAATGAGCTCGGATATGCTCTGAACACCCTGTCTTAATACGTCGTCGGCGATATTGAAGGCGTTAAGGAATGTAAGCTTCTGGTCCGAAACAAGCTTTAATCTCTCGTTGGGGATGACAACAAGGCTGTCAACATGCTGGGCAAGCTCGGAAATACCGACCTCTGCCTGCTGCATACGACGACGACCCTCAAACTCAAAGGGCTTTGTAACGATACCGACGGTAAGTATGCCCTTATCCTTTGCCATTCTTGCAATAACAGGTGCTGCGCCGGTGCCTGTGCCGCCGCCCATACCTGCCGTAATGAATACCATATCAGTACCGGCAAGGGCTTCTTCAATTATGTCTGAGCTTTCCTCAGCGGCCTTCTTGCCGATTTCGGGACGGGCGCCTGCGCCCTGACCGCATGTAGCCTTCTCACCGATCTGAATCTTGTGAGTGGCTCGGGAATTTGAAAGAACCTGCTTGTCCGTATTGATTGCAATAAACTCTACGCCCTGAACATTTGCTTCAATCATGCGATTGATAGCATTTCCGCCGCCGCCGCCGACACCGATAACCTTTATTTGAGTTACTTCTTCAAACTCATTAGATATTTCAAAAGCCATTTTACATCCTCCGTTGATATAATATGAGGCAATACACCTAATTTACAGATAATTAAACATTGATATAATAACACGTACTTTTAGAAATTTCAACCTTCAAACTATATTTAAACATAAATTTAGTAAAACTTTGTTTATATTTTGAAATTTTCTGAAATTCGTTATTTTTGCTATATGCTGCGGGATTTTTCGCTTGTGGCCTCTTCTTTTTTGGCCTTAGTTTCGCTCTCGGTTGTTTTTTCCTGCGATGAATCTTCCTTAGTTTCGCTTACCGTTGTTTCGGTTTCCTCCTCAGGCTCTGAGGTCGTAATGTCCCTTGCATGGGCTTCACGCGGATTTTTTACGTCTATGTAAATGGGATTTAAGTTTTTTCTCTGCGCTTCAGCTTCGATTACGGGCTTTGCGAAGTTGAGCTTTTTGTCAATTTCGTTAATGCTGCCGATATCGAGCCTTATTGAGTCCTCAAGCCAGATTTTTATGTCAATCGTATCGGTCAGGTTTATCTCCGTTACGCCTTCAAGCTCATTCTTTTCAAGTGAGTCGAGTATCTGCATTAGAAGCTCAAAGCCGCCCTCCTCGTTAAACTCTGCCGTATTGCCGGCTTCAGGCTCCTTTAGCGTTAGTCCCTTAATTATGGCCGTCGTATCGGGCGGGACTGTCATACCCGTGGTACCGAGGATTTTGCCCTTAATGCTCAGCAGGAAAAAGTCCTCCCCCGCTTCCACGGCTAAGGCGGGAACGGCGTCCGTTGTCAGTATCGTTATCTTATTGGGCAGAGATAGCTTAATCTTTGCACTTTCTATATACGGCAGGGTCTTTTCGATTTTCTCGGACACCTTGCTAAGCGGCTGCAGGAACATATTCTCCCCTGTCTTTATTCCCGAAGCTGCTATTATCTCGTCCGCCGAATAGTACAGGCTGTCGGTGGTCGCATTTATGACCTCAATGTGAAAAAACACGGTCAAGGATAAAACAATACCCGTGCCGGCAACAAAAAGTGCAAGGATTAAGTAAATCATCCTGTCCCTGCGCCTTTTCTTTCTGCGGCGTTTCTCGTTATCTCTTATTACCCTTTCAGTGCCCGAAAGCTGTCTGTCAGGTATGTCATTCTTTTTTCGTCCCTGCATTTTGTTCCTGTCCTTTCTTTTAGGGCAGAGTTTAGTTATTGTGAAAACCTTAAATCATTCAATTCTTTTTATGTTTGCGCCCATTGAGTTGAGTACCTCGTCAAGTCCGTCGTAGCCTCTGTCGATATGGTTAATCGCATCCACAACGGTCGTGCCTTTAGCACAAAGTCCCGCAAGCACAAGGGCGCAGCCTCCTCTTAAATCGGGAGAGACGATTTCGGCTCCGGTTAGCTGGTCTACACCTTCGATTACGGCCGTTCTGCCGTCAACCATAATCTTTGCGCCCAGTCGCACAAGCTGGCTTACATGCTTGTATCTGCTTTCAAAGATGGTCTCAATTACGACGCTTGTGCCCTTTGCAACGGTAGTCAGCGCCATGACAGGCGCCTGAATGTCTGTCGGGAAGCCGGGGTAAGGCATGGTGCGTATGATTCTTACCCTTTGAAGCCTCGGAGGAGCAACAAGTGTAAGATTTCTGCCGTTAATGCTTATATCGCAGCCCATTTCCTCCAGCACGGAATTGACCGAGCCTATATGCGAGGGGATAATATTGCGAAGCGTCACACTGCCCTGAGTTATGGCGG
>JAAYOZ010000074.1 GCA_012520115.1 Clostridiales bacterium
CTTCAGGCCGTTCTTTCTTATATAAACTTCGCCGAAGATGAATAAGAGAAGCGGCACCGCAAGCTGGAAGGGCAGGGCGAAGTAGGCATAATACTGCACGAACTCGAACATTTCCATGGTACTGTGGACATGAAGGAGCGCAAGAGCGAAAGCCATAAGCGCCGACGGCGCCACCATTGCCTTGTAGTCCTGAAGATTCAATAGGCTTTTCAGCCCCTTTGACGCAGCCAAAAGGCAGACTGCGATTTTCACAATTCCCGCAAGCAGGAAGTTTGTTGATATCGAGCCCTCAATCCTCGACAAAAAGTCCCCCGCCTCGACAACTCGAGCGGTGACAAAGGACGGGAAGTAGTTTACCTCTATCATTTTCTTTCCGAGCAGTGTCAGGTTTCTTAGCACAATATTTTCAAAAATGACGAAAGAGAAAAGCAGGGCGCCCAAAAATATCCCCTTGTTCTTTCTCTCACCGGGGAAGGAGCAGCCAATGCACAGAAATACAATCGTTTCCGCATAGGGGAAGGTGATTATCTGAAAGGAAGTAAAAAGGATTTCCTTAAAGGGAAATTCCATGACCGGCAAAAGGGTGTCAAGCTTCATCTGGTTAAAGGAAATAATCAGTATAAACCCAATCACGAGCAGCACAATGAGAATCATAATAACCGACCACTTGCCGATTGCCCGCGGGCCGCTTCTGGCAAGGTAGGCGGTGGTTATGACAAGCAGAATCAGTATGGGCACCTGCGGGGTTTCGAGCATGGTGCCCACCTGCGTAAACTCGGAGTAATTCCTCAGCACCAATGCCGCAAGGTAGAGGCTGTACCACACAAGCAGCACGGTGACGATTTTTCCGAAAACCTTACCGAAAAGAATCTCGGAAATCTCGAACAGGTTTTTATTGGGGAAATTATCAAGGATTCTCGCATACATCAGAAACAGCGGCACCGTCAGGACGGATGCAAGCAATATGGCTATCCATATGTCCTGTCCCGCGTTTGAATTGATTCCCATTACCACGCTGCTGCCGAAAGTAAAAAGCGTTATGGCAACGATGGCCTGATTCCGGCTCATGCTTTTGGTTTCCATCGGGTCACCCCTTCAGGTTATTTTTTTACATCCACAAAAATATCGATTACCTTCTGAAGCAGCTCTGCAACGGTCGTATAGTCCGAATAAAAGACATAGACCGTCGCCATGGCGAAGCTGATTGCTATAAAGGCGAAATAGAACCCCTTGCCGAGCTTGCTTTGCGCTCTCAGCACCGTCATGGCATCGATTGTTACAAATGCCGCAAAAAAGAGAATTATCATCAGATACTGCATAAAACAACCTACCTTGTAAATGCGGTGCTCAGAATTTTGGTCTTGGTCTCTACATCAAACTGAGCTTTGGGGAAAATTTCATCCCACTGGTCTGCCACCTGTTTCCAGAGCTTATTGTCCTTTTTGTAAACCAGGTCGCAAAAGCCTAAGGCATCGGTTCTGAATTCCTGCTGCAGGGCATACATCACATTACTTACATTCTGCTTAATCTTCTCGGCTGCCTTTTCCTCAATCTCCTCAATTACCTTTTTGTCCGTAAGGTCAAGATAGGCCTGATTTTCGGATATAGCTATCTTTGCATCGATTTTGATATGAAAGGTAAACTGTCCGTTCTCGTACGAAAAGGACTTCTTGCCCTTGTCCTCGAGAATCTCAATAGAGAGGTCGTCGGTCACCGTATCTCCGACGGAAAGGCTCATAATGCCGCCCTCCACCATACTCTCTACCATCAGAAAATACCTTGCCTCATGTGGCCCTAAAAAGCCCACCAGCTTATCGCCCTTCAATATGGCAAGGCCGTTTGCCTCGGAGACCTCCATGGTGCCCTCGTTGGCCCTGTGAATGGCCGGCAGAACCGCCGCTCTCTTGGGCGAGTTAATATCGTTATAGATTTGAAAGAGCTGTGCTTGTATTGTGGTGGAGGTGAACTTGTTGTCCTCTCTGATTATGTCGTTAAGCCTCAGAGCCATGATGCCCTTGTCTTCCTTTGCGCTGTGCAGTATTACCGACGCCGTCTCCTCCTGAGAAATGGCAACGGTAATCGTTTCACGGCACTCTGCGTCACGGATGAACCATTCAATGACTTCGCTTATCCCGTAATCGGTTGCGAACTTCTGACTGATAATGAGAACCTCAGGGCTGCCGAAGAACAGCTTGTCCTCCTCCTTGC
This sequence comes from Clostridiales bacterium, assembly GCA_012520115.1. Classification (GTDB taxonomy): domain Bacteria; phylum Bacillota; class Clostridia; order Oscillospirales; family Acutalibacteraceae; genus DTU053. Next base: position 2,209 of record JAAYOZ010000074.1, read on the forward strand.
GCTTGGCGTTCCTGACGGCCTCAAACAGGGTCTGCCCGTCCGTAACGACGATTCTGCTTGATATTCCGCTCTCATCGCTGGCGCCGGAGAGGTCCGCCACCTCGTGAGTCAGAACATACCTGTTGTACTTTTCGTCAAAGTCCACCGCAACGCCGACGACAATACTCAGCTCATCCGTGTCCTTGTAGTTCCAGCAGCCTGCAAGGGGCAGAATCAGAGCAAAGCATAACACTAAACGGAGTATTTTTCTAATCAATCAGTTTTCACCTGCCTTGCGGGTCAGATTATCGGTCAGCCTGTCGGGGCGCTCCTTCATTGTGTGCCACGGCGACCTGACAAAGATATCTTTTAGATTTTGAAGCTTTAATGTGCCGTCAAGCATGGTCTGCTCGACCGTAAAGGACGTCAGATTGTTGATATGGATAATCATAATGCTGAAGCCAATAGCAAGTCCGAAAAAGCCGAAGGTTGCGGCAAGCAGCAGAAAGAAGAAGCGGTAAACCACAATGGGCGAGTTCAGTTTTGGCACCAGAAGGCTCGTAATGCCCGTGGAGGCGACTACGATTATCATGGGAGCGGATACAAGGCTCGCCTCGACCGCAGCCTGTCCTATGACGAGGGCGCCGACGATACTCAGGGTCTGACCTATGCTCGAGGGCATGCGCACGCCCGTTTCTCTCAGCACGTCGAAAATAAGCAGCATTATGACCGCCTCAATAGCCGCCGGGAAGGGCACCCTCTGCTGCTCCATTGCGATTCTGATAAGCAGCGGCAAGGGCAGCATCTCCTGATGATAGGCCACGATTGCTATATAGAATGCGGGGATTGAAATGGTCAGCAAAAAGGCGGCCATACGCAGCATACGGGCAAAGGACGAGTAGTAAAAGCTGAAGTAATAGTCCTCGCTGCTTTGAAAGTTCTCTATGAAAAGGTAGGGCAGCGTCAGCACCATGGGCGTGCCGTCGACCATTATCGCAATGCGCCCCTCAAGGAGCTTTGCCACCAGGGAGTCCGGCCTTTCCGTGTAGCCTACGGTGCGGAAGGGGCTGAGGCGGTTGTCACGAATAAGCTCCACAATATAGTTGGAGTCCAGCACGCCGTCAATCTCTATACTCTGAATCTTCTTAATAACGTCATTAAGAATGTTCTTGTTCACGACATTTTCCAGATAGCAGATGCAGACCCTTGTCTCAGTCACCCTGCCCACCGTCAGAAGCTTGGTTTTAAGCTCATTCGAGCGCACACGCTTTATAACAAGGGAGAGGTTCTTTAGAAGTCCCTCGGTAAAGCCCTCCTTCGGGCCGCCGATGACCTTTTCGTTCTCCGGCTCCTGTACTGCCCTGCCGGCGCATTCCCTTGTGTTAAGAATTACCGCTTTGTCGCAGCCTTCGGCAAAGACTGCCGTGTCGCCGGAGGTTACGGCCTCCACAACCTCCTTAAAGCTGTCGCTCAGGCAAGCGTCACAGATGTTTATTATGCTTTTACGCAAGGCATCCGTGACCTCGACATCGGGGTCGGGGCTTACCTGCATAAGGGGGGTTATCAGATTGTCGTTGACGATTTCACGGTCTATCATGCCTTCACAGAAGACAAGGAAGTACCGCTGCTGAAGCCTGCCATCGCTTACGACCTCCTTGTAGCTGACAATGTCCATGTCGGCAAAGATTTTTCGGCAGACCGCTATATTATCATTCAGAATCGGGCTCATCTTAATCTGCTCAAGGGGCGTGTTGAGGCTTGTAACGGCCTTCTCACGCTCCTTTTCCCTTTTCTCCAACATCCTTCTCAAAAACCCAAGCATAGCGACTCCTTTTAATACAAATGGTCTTTGTTATTATGCAGAGAATTTAATAATTTATTCCATTTTAAAAGGACAATTGTTTGCCTCGACCCTGCCTGATATTCAAATCTGAAAACACTCCGCCGCCCGCTCAAATTCAGACTGCGCCCCGCCGTCCCCGCCCCGTCGCACGACCGACAGCGAAAACAGACATACCCGCACCCCGCCGCCGTGGGGAATGCTGTCTTTGACGCCACCCCGCATGCTCCTCGCCCGACCGGCATCGCCTGCCGAAGCCGACAAGCCCCGCCGCCCCTACCGTCACAGGGAGGGGACAAAGGCTGCCCAAAAACTGAGGAGCAACGCAAAACCCCCCGCCGTCCCCGCCCGGCGCCCAAACAAAAAAACGGGAAGCAAACCTAAGTCTGCTTCCCGATGTTATCCGCTGTTTTAAGCCTTTGTTCTTTCCTGCGGCCTGATTCTGTTTGTAGTAATATACCTTACCCCGAGGTCATAGAGCCTGTCACAGAGCCATCTGTTATCGATAGTCCATGCTGCGGGCGTAAGGCCGGCATCAATGACTTGTGCTATCTTTTTATGATTCTTCCACTGCTCGCCGTTAAAGGCAACCGCCGCATTCAGCTTTTCAGCCTTTTCAATGGTATCCTCGCCGATTTTGTTCACAAGGAGCCAAAGCTCTGCGCTTTCCGACATCCCTCTGAAAAGCTCTAAAGTGGAATAGCTGAAGGATATAATAATCGCACTTTCGGTAAGATTCCGCTTCTCGAGCATCTCCCAGAGCCTTTTCTTATCCTCCTCGCCGCCGCCCTTTACCTCAATCATCGGGCGCATCGAGTATTGCTCGCAGACGTCGAGAGCCTGCTCCAGCGTGGGGATTTTCAGATTCGGATAATCCGGTATATGCTTGCCCTTTTTAATGTCAAACTCCAGCAGCTCGGCGTATGTATAGTCGCTGATTTTGCCCTTTCCGTCGGTGGTGCGGTCTATGGTGTCGTCGTGCATCAGCACCCATACCCCGTCCTTTGTGGGGTAGACGTCGAACTCGCAGGCATAGTAGCCCGCCTGACCGGCCTTTTTCAAAGCGGGCAGAGTATTCTCCGGTGCAACGGACGACAAGCCACGGTGCGCCGTGTAAAATATCGGGTTCTCAGTCGTATCTGCATTGACGGCTCTGCTCGCCCTCGTCCTTCGTATGAGGACAAAGCACAGAACCGCCGCAATTACGACGGCAAAAAGAATTATAAGCGCAATTATCTTTTTCCTCATAGAACACGCCCCTTAATTTGTCTGCCGTTTAATTATATCACAAAAAGCATAAACATATAGCAAAAAGCCGCAGATATCTGCGGCCTGAATTTATACAAGAGCCTTAATAAGCTCGTCCGTGTCGCCGTAAAGGAAGTCGATAGGCGGTATCTGAATCATGGTGTAGCAGCCGGGGGCCTGCTTTACGACCGCACGGGCCGAAGAAGCGAGAATCTGACCCGTGAGAGCGGGATTGTTAATGCTCATATTGAACTCCGCCCGCTGATTGTCGGTAGAGCCCGAAACGCCCTTTCTGAAAATATTCACGCCGTGTCCCATATCCTTTAAGGCGTCAACGCTGTCAACGAGGGCAACATGGGTCTCGTCATGGGCAAAGTATTCGTCCTCTTTTATGGCCCTTGCCACCTCATCAAAGTCCGCACCCTCTTCAAGCTCAACATAAACCATGCGCTTGTGAACGCCCGCACCGGAGGGTATGGTCATGGAGAGTGCGTTCTTCACGCCCGAAACAGCCTTTACCGCAACGGTGTGACCCATGCTCATGCCGGGGCCGAAGTTCGTATATGTAATACCTCTCGGAATCATGGCCGTCATAAGCGCCCTTACAACGGAGTCGCTGCCGGGGTCCCAACCGGCGGACATAATTGCGCTTGCGTTATTCTCCTTAGCAACGGCGTCGAGCTTTAAACGAACCTCTGCGATATTGGTATGTATATCATAGCTGTCTGCGGTGCAGATGCCCTTTGATAAAAGCTTTGAAGCTAATTCGGGAACGCTGCGGCTGGGCGAGCAAAGAATCGCCACATCCACATCCTTTAAGTCGTCTATATTCTTAATAACCGGCACATCCACATCGACATCCCTTGACGATACGACGCAGCTTAAAGCCAAATCCTCAGACCTTTTAACAGCTTCGTAAACCGCCTTGCCGATGTTGCCGAAGCCCACTATTGCTACTCTTATCATAATACCCCTGCTTTCTTAAACAGCTAAAGTCTGCGAATGTGAGGCCCCCAGATGGTAAACCCCAAAATCCGTTCCTAAATTTTACACTCTCCAAAGCCGCAAGTCAAGAAAATA
>JAAYOZ010000075.1 GCA_012520115.1 Clostridiales bacterium
GCTGGTGCATCGGTTGTCACGCCAGTGGCACGGCCGAGCAGCTATGTGCGGAATGGATAAACGCTGAAAGCATCTAAGCGTGAAGCCAACTCCAAGATAAGATATCCCACAGCAAAAGCTGGTAAGACCCCTTTTAGACTAAGAGGTTGATAGGCTGCATGTGTAAGCACAGCGATGTGTTTAGCTAGGCAGTACTAATAGGTCGAGGGCTTGACTTTTCTGCTTTATGGTTCCATTGTTCAGTTTTTAGGGTATATTTCCCTGTATAAAAGGCAGACCGCAATAGCGGTCTGTTTTTTTATTTTTGTAAAATTAATCTAAAGTTTCAACATTTCTTTGGTAATTTCAGGAATTGACGATGCTTTATTGTTTGTGTTATCTTGTTTTTAACGAAAGGGGGATTATAATGAGTTTCTTCGCATCATTCAAAACTAAGATATTTTCACTGTTCTTGGCCATTGCAATGCTGTTTGCATTCTTTGCGCCGGTTGAATCCTACACCGTTAAAGATGAAGAAAATCTACTTATGAGCTTTGTGTCGATTTCGGACACGCACATCAGAAGCTACGCCAACCCTCAGGAGTATAAGCAGGCCACCTATCTTGTACGGGGACTTAAAGACCTTGATGGCGCAGCTACAAAGCCCGATGCACTTGCAATCTCCGGCGATATTACTCACCACGGCAAAGATACGGAATACCTGCCCTTAGCTACTATTTTTGAGAAATATCCTACACCCGAATACCTCGTTCTGGCACCTGGAAACCATGACTTCGGCAATACCGACGAAGGCGACTATAACGAATACAGGGAACGCTTCATTGAGAATTACAATAAAATAACAGGCAGAACCATTGAAAATCCCTATTATGTCACAGTTATCAAGGGCTTCTTCTTTATCGTTCTGAGCTCGGAGGCAATGGCAGGCACTCACCAGGTATTCAGTGAGGCACAGTTATACTGGCTCGAGCATACTCTTTCACAGGCAGAGCAGCAGGCTCCCGGCAAACCGATTTTTGTCTTCAACCACAATCCTCTCAGAGGCACAAACGATGTTGACACCAGTTGGCCCTCAGGCGGAACTCCCGGTGCACAGTCAGACGAAATAATGGCCATCCTGCAGCAGCATCAGAATGTCTTCTTTATCACCGGTCATCTGCATGATAAGCTTGACGAAGACCGCATAATGACAATAGACAACGTACATTTCGTTAATACCCCGTGCTTCCATTCAAATGATGATTACGGAACCGGATATGTCTTTGAAGCCTATGAGGACCATGTCGTAATCAGAGCCAGAAACTTACTTAAATCAAAATGGAGAGATTTTGAATATACTATTGATTTAGTATAACTTTCCTCGTTTCACAGATAAACACCCGAAGCCCCGGTGCAGAGCCTACGCTTCGGGTGTTCTTATCTCTGTCATTTCTGCATTCAGGTAACTTCAATATACTTCAACACAAGTCGTCAGTGAGCAGGCTTATTGACATTGAACTTCTCAGGATATATAATCAATAGGTATGATATAAATTCAGGCAAAACCCATAATACTGAAAGGTGACCCAAATGGCGAAAAAGAAAAAGAACAATACCTCGGTTGTTCTCGGAGCCGCTGTCATGCTTTTTGTTGTAGTCCTTTCGATGGCTTACGTCTTTTCTTCGAGGAGCAGAGCCGATAAGAATATCGATTATACAAGCAGCACTTCAGACAGCACTCTTTCTACCGAATTAAATACAGAGCCTTCAAAAGAGCCTACAGAAACGGTTTCAGCCGCCTCAACCGAAGCACCTGCCACCGAGACCACAACAAAGGCTCAGACCCCCACACAGGCAGCCTCAGCTGACCCCTTACCCGTACCGGCGGCCATTTCTATAACGGACGACAATTGGAATCTGGTTCTGGTGAATCTCTATTATAAAATGCCCGACAACCATAAGGTGAACTTAGCCCCCTGCATTCCCGGCTCGGAAGTCAAGCTTGATTACAGAGTGGCAGAGCAGTATCAGAGCATGTACAACGCCGCAAAGGCTGACGGCATAACACTGACACCATATTCGGGCTACAGGAGCGTAGACAGGCAGACCTCAAACTTTAACCGCAAGATTGACTCCTTCATCTCTCAGGGCTACTCCGCCGCACAGGCAAAGGTCATGGCGGCACAGAGCATAATGCCCCCCGGCTGCAGCGAGCATAATCTCGGTCTTGCAATGGACATTTCGGGCACAGACGCTAACTTCTACAAGACCGCCGCATACAAGTGGCTTACGGAGAATGCTGCGGACTTCGGCTTCATCCTGAGATACCCTGAGGACAAGGTCAATATAACAAAGGTCAAATACGAGCCGTGGCACTGGCGCTATGTGGGCGTAGAGGCCGCAAAGGCCATGAAGGCAAGCGGACAGTGCCTTGAAGAGTACCTCGGCAAGCTTCCCCCGGCATAATTCAGAGAAATTTGAGAAAAGTATAGAAAAATGCTCTCTCTTTTGATATAATTAATCGGTTTATTTTGTAATATTTAATAGACACCCAATGGAGGATAAGAAATGAGTTTAAAATCCGCACAGAAAACAGATACAAACCTTTATACCCTTGAGCTTACCTGTGATAAGGAGCGCTTCGGCGCCGCCCTTCAGAAGGCATATGAAAAGCAGAAGGAAAATATAACGGTACCGGGCTTCCGCAAGGGCAAGGCTCCGAAGGCATTCATCGAAAAATACTACGGCGAGAGCATTTTCTATGATGATGCTATTGACGAAGTATTCCCCGAGCTTTATGCAGCGGCTGTCGAAGAGGCGGCTATTGACGCTGTCGGCCAGCCCTTTGATTTTGAAATCAAGACCGTCAGCAAAGAGGGCTTTGAGCTTTCACTGAAGGTTTATGTAAAGCCCGAGGTTGAAATCGGCGAGTACAAGGGCCTTACCGCTGTTAAGAATGCCGTAACCGTCGAGGCTGACGAGGTTGAGCACAGACTCAACCACATGCTCGAGGACAACGCAAGAATCCTCACCGTTGAGGACAGACCCGCTCAGAACGGCGACATCGCTGTTATCGATTTTGAAGGCTTCACCGACGGCAAGCCCTTTGAAGGCGGCAAGGCCGAAAAATACGACCTGACACTCGGCTCCGGTCAGTTCATCCCCGGCTTTGAGGAGCAGATTGTCGGCCACAACGCAGGCGACGCCTTCGACGTAAACGTTAAGTTCCCGGAGGAATATGCTCAGGAGCTTGCGGGCAAGGACGCAGTATTCAAGGTAGTCCTTCATGAAATCAAGGTTAAGGAGCTTCCCGCACTCGACGACGAGTTTGCAAAGGACGTCAGCGAATTTGACACCCTCGACGAGCTCAAAAAGAGCATAGAGGACGAAATCAGAGCAGGCAAGGAAGCAGAGGCCCAGAGAAACTTTGAGACCCAGCTTCTCGACAAGCTTGCAGACTCCGTAAACGCAGAGATTCCCCCCGTTATGGTAGAGGCAGCCCTTGATGACATCATCAACGACTTCTCATACCGCATGCAGATGCAGGGTCTTGATATGAACACCTACCTTCAGTATACCGGCCTTGACATGAAGACCATGAGAGACGGCTATAAGGACAGGGCAGAGCGTGACGTCAAGCTGCGCCTTGCCGTTGAGAAGATTGCCGAGCTTGAGAATATCGAGGTCACCGAGGACGACCTGAAGGCTGAGTATGACCGCTTTGCCGAGGCCTATAAGGTTGATGTTGACACAATCAAGAAGGCAATCAGCGAAGAGGGACTTAAGAAGGACATCTCCGCTAAGAAGGCAATGGACCTTGTCATAGCCTCAGCAGTCGCAACCGAGGCAGAGGAAGAGACTAAGGAAGAAAAGCCCGCAAAGCCCGCAAAGAAGACCGCAAAAAAGACCACTAAGAAGGCCGAGAAGGCAGAGCCCAAGGCAGAGGACGCAGAATAATCCTCTGAAAGCATCACTTTTCGACAAAAATATGATATAATTAAATTGCGGCGAATAAAGCTTTTGTGATTAGAATATTTATTTAAGCCAATAATATCACAGGGTAGTAAAGGAGGAAGTATTATGGCACTTGTTCCAACCGTAATAGAACAGACAAATCGAGGCGAAAGAGCGTACGACATATTCTCAAGGCTTCTGAATGACAGAATCGTCGTCCTCTCCGAAGAGGTCAACGACGTCACCGCAAGTCTTATTGTCGCCCAGCTTCTTTTCCTTGAGGGACAGGACTCCGAGAAGGATATCAGCTTCTATATCAACAGCCCCGGCGGCTCAGTTTCCGCAGGACTTGCAATTTATGATACAATGCAGTACATCAAGTGCGATGTTTCAACCATCTGCATAGGCATGGCAGCCAGCATGGGTGCCTTCCTGCTTGCAGCCGGCGCAAAGGGCAAGCGCTTTGCCCTGCCGAACAGCGAGGTTATGATTCATCAGCCCCTCGGCGGCGCCCGTGGTCAGGCAACCGACATCAAGATTGCCGCAGACCATATATTAAAGACGAGGGAGACTCTTAACAGAATCCTCTCCGAGAAGACGGGTCAGCCCCTCGAGGTCATCGCAAGGGATACGGACAGAGATTTCTTCATGACCGCTCAGGAGGCCTGCGACTACGGCATCATTGACAAGGTTATCACAAAGAGGGCATAACTTTGTCACAGAAAAAGCAAAATTAAATGTTATAATGAATGCGGGAAAACGGCGTTTAACGACCGCTCCCGCATTTAAACACTAAAGAATAAAACACAAATATCGAATTTAAACGACAATTTATATGATTTTTCTTAGTGCTGCTATATGCAGCATACAGGAGTGTGATTTTTTGGCAAGGAACGATGACGGAAGGGAAAAGGAAATCAGATGCTCGTTCTGCGGCAAGCCGCAGGAGCATGTTGAGCGTATCATAGCCGGCCCCAATGTCTTTATATGCAACGAGTGCATAGAGCTCTGCAATTCAATCGTGCACAACGAGGAACCTGCAGTCGGCAGAAGACGGGGCGGCCAGAAGCCCGAAGCAAAAATCCTGCCCAAGCCCCACGAAATCAAGCAGAGGCTTGACGAGTATGTCATAGGCCAGGAACAGGCAAAGAAAACCCTTGCGGTAGCGGTTTACAACCACTACAAGAGGGTATATTACAAGGCAAAAATGGAAGCCGACGTGCAAAAGAGCAATGTGCTTCTGCTCGGTCCCACGGGCGTGGGCAAGACAATGCTTGCTCAGACCCTTGCAAGAATCCTCGACGTCCCCTTTGCCATTGCCGACGCCACGACACTGACCGAAGCGGGCTATGTGGGCGAGGATGTTGAGAATATTCTTTTAAGGCTCATCCAGACCGCAGACTATGATGTGGAGAGGGCGGAAAAGGGCATTATCTATATCGATGAAATCGATAAAATAGCAAGAAAGTCCGAGAACGCCTCAATCACAAGGGATGTCAGCGGAGAGGGTGTTCAGCAGGCTCTCCTTAAAATACTCGAGGGCACTATCTCCAACGTACCCCCGCAGGGCGGCAGAAAGCACCCTCAGCAGGAGTTCATACAGATAGATACCACGAACATCCTGTTTATCTGCGGCGGAGCCTTTGACGGAATCGAAAAAATAATTGAGAAGCGTATGGGCAGCTCTGCCCTCGGCTTTGAAGCAAGCATCAAGTCCAAGAAGGACTTCGAGTTCTCGCAGGTAATCTCGCAGGTAATCCCCCAGGACCTTGTCAAATTCGGCCTCATACCGGAGCTTGTGGGTCGTCTTTCGGTGGTCGCCACCCTCGACGCCCTCGACAAGGAGGCACTTGTAAGAATTCTGACCGAGCCGAAAAACGCCCTCGTCAAGCAGTATAAGAGCCTTCTGGCAATGGACGATGTGGACCTCCAGTTCGACGAGGCGGCGCTATATGCAATGGCTGATTTGTCGCTTGAGAAAAAGACCGGAGCCAGGGGACTCAGAGCCATTATGGAGAAAACCCTGCTTTCGGTGATGTTTGAAGCCCCCGCCGACCCCACAATCGAGCGGATAGTGATAAACGAGGCAACAGTCAGGGAGGGCGTACCGCCGCTTATCGAGCGCAACCCCTCAAAGGCAGCCGATAAGGCAGCGCAGGGCAGCAACCCCCGCACCGCCGGCTAAAGCATATCGCTTGCGAACCTGCGAATACCAACCTGAATAAAAGCAAAAGAGTACAGATTTCTCTGTACTCTTTTTTATTTGTATTGAACCTGTCTTTACAGTGTCTCAAGCTTTGCTGCGGCACGAAGGATAAGTCTTGCGTCTGCGGCTTTAATGCATGACTCGCCGTCGATGTCGGCAGAGTGCATCTCAAGCTCGCTTAAGGTTTGTAGCTTTGCCACATGCCTTAATACCAGCCTTGCGTCTGCCGCAGTGACCTTGCCGTCGCCGTCAATATCGCCCCGTACGGAAATCAGAAGCGAGTCGATTACCTTTCCGTCGGCAATCAGATTGACCACAGCGCCGGTGCCTATTACAGCGTTGCCAGAGAGCTTCTCTCCTTTGGCGTTTCTGACCTCAAAGCTGCCGCCCGCAAGGTTATTAAGCAGTTCGTTGACCGTGGTGCCGGGACTGACATTGTAGAGAATCGTGTCGTGCTTGTTTATTCCGTAGATTGAACCCGGCTTAACTGCGATGTTGTCCTGAGTGACCGTGACCGTGAAGTAAGCGGTATAGCCGCCGTCAACGGTGGTTGCGCTGATTATTGCCGTTCCTGCCTTTAAAGCCCTTACCACGCCCTGCGGGCTGACCTCAGCTACGGTGTAATCGCTTGTAAGCCAGAGGACATCCTTGCTGAAGGCGTCTGCGGGCTTAACAATTGCCGTAAGTGTACCCGTCTCGCCAGCCTTCAGGGTAAAAGAAGGTTTGTCAGGGCTTATGCCCGTTACCTTCACGGGCTCAACCTTCACTGTGCAGGTGGCAGAGAAGCCGCCGTCAACCGTTGTCACCTTGATAGTAACCGTTCCGGGCCTCAATGCGGTAACGACGCCGTTTTTGTCCACGGTTGCAATCGAGCTTCTGCTTGAGGTCCATCTGACAGCCTTGTCAGTGGCGTCTGCGGGTTCGATAATTGCGGTCAAGGTACCCGTTTTGCCTGTCTTCAGTGTGAGCGAGGATTTGTTAAGGCTTACGCCCGTAACCGCAATCGGCTCTGCGGGAGTGACTGTCAAATTACGCAGAGTCGGATATGGGTAATCGGCTTCAGGGCCGATATCCCAGATTGCCTCAAAGTCAAAGCCCTCGTAGCTGTCTTTCTGCAGCATTTGAGCCTCAGTCAGCGCTTTGCCAAAGTCATTAGTGGGGTCTGAGACAGTTGTATCGAGGTAATAGCAGTTTACTAACGTACTTGCTTCGTTGTGACCTGCTATGCCGCCGAAATCATCACTTGCCGTAACGGTGCCTCTGTTGTAGCAGCTGTCCGTGCGGCTGAGGTAACTGTAACCGAATATGCCTCCGACAGTACTGTAACCCGATACGGCACCGAGGTTATAGCAGTCACGCAGCATGGAGAAGTGCATATTTCCCGCAACGCCGCCGGAAACCTTATAACCGAAGACCGCACCTTCGTTATAGCAGTATCTGACGGTGCCCTCCTCGTTTAAGCCGACCACGCCGCCGACTCCCCAGTCGCCGCCGACTGCGCCGCTGTTATAGCAGTCTGTCACAATGCCTTCGTCATTGGCGCCGACAACGCCGCCGGAAACATTATAACCGAAGACCGCACCTTCGTTATAGCAGTATCTGACGGTGCCCTCCTCGTTTAAGCCGACCACGCCGCCGATAAACATGCATCCGTAAATATCGCCGAGATTATAGCTATTATCCACAAGGCCGCCGTCATTGTGGGCAACCACGGCTGCCACATTGAAATAGCCGCGGAAATAGTAGGGCTCCACGCCGAGATTGACAACAGTTCCCTTGTTTTGTCCGAATATGCCCAGGTTGAAGCGTACAGAGTCAATATATACGCCTCGAATCGTGTAGTCGTCGCCGTCAAAATAGCCTTCAAAGGGGCTATCTGCGCCGATAGGCGTCCACGGCGAAGCATTTAAGGTCCAGTTCGGAACATCTTTTCTGTTAAGAATAATTTCATTATCAAGCTTTATGTATTTACCGGCATAGCTGTTGCCTTCGTTTACGGTCTTGGCAAAGTAAGCAAGCTGTGCGGCGTTCTCAATGAGGTACGGTTTGTTCTTTGTGCCTTCACCGCCGGCAAAGCCCTCAGCGACAGTGCCGTCCCAAACAGCCGAATCCCCGCCGAGCTCCGTAGGAAGCTCATAGATAAACCTCGGATAATTAAAGCCGTCTTCAATAGCCCAGATATTCACAAAGTCAAAGCCTGCAAAGTTCTCTTCATCCCACATCTCTTCATCTGTAAGCTTAGTTCCGTAGCTGCTCGAGTATGCGGGGACACAGGTATCGAGATAGTAGCAGCTTTCGACATGACCTTCGTCCATTCTGCCGAGTACGCCGCCGACAAAATCGCCGACTTCTGCTTTACCTATGTTATATGAGGTTTTTATCCAGCCGTCGCTGTTCTTACCTACCACGCCGCCGACATTGTCTTCACCGGTGACAGGTGAGATATTATAGCAATCCTCCACTGCGCCTTGGCTGATTACACCGGCTATACCGCCTGCGTTATAACCGTCGGCAGTTACCGTTTCTTTATTGAAACATCTGCGATTCAGACCGCTCTCGTTTTTACCCGATATGCCGCCGACAGCATCATACCTGCCGTAAACAACTCCGGCGTTATAGCATCTGAAAACCGCTCCGGTCCTGTTTGAGCCGACAATACCGCCGACATTGTAGTCGCCGGCGACAGTGGCTGTGTTATTGCAGTATTCCACGATGCCGTCATAGTTGCCGCCGACTATGCCGCCCGCATTACTAAAGATAGAGGATGTGTGCGGGCCGCCGGAGACAAAGCCGGTCATAAAGCAGTCAGAAACAATACCGCCGTAGTTCGAGCCGACAATACCGCCGACATCGTTGTAGCCCTTAACCGTGCCTCTGAAA
>JAAYOZ010000076.1 GCA_012520115.1 Clostridiales bacterium
GCAGTCCGCCCGCAGCAAGGGACACATAATAGGCTTAGGCAATAAGGACTATACAATAAGTCTTGAACCGGCAGCCCAGCTTGAAATAAGCATCGCCCCCTTCTCGGATATCGCCGACATCGAGCGGGCATACAAGGATTTCAGAGAATTGATAGACCCTGTCTTAGAAAGGCGGGGACTTGCGCTTGTGTGCCTCGGCTATCACCCCGTCTCAAAGGTGGACGAGCTGCCGCTTATCCCTAAGAACCGCTATGAATATATGTATAACCACTTCGGGGCTACCGGCAGATTCGGCAAGAATATGATGAAGGGCACCGCCGCCACGCAGGTCTCCATAGATTTCTATTCTGAGGAGGATTTTATAAGAAAGTATAAAATAGCCTGCCGCCTTGCACCCTTCCTGTCGCTGATAACAGACAATTCCCCGTATTTTGAGGGAGCGGACAACAGCGAGTACATCCTTCGCACAAAAATCTGGCGTGAGGTCGACCCGGCCCGCACTGACTACTGCGGCTTTGTAAGGGGCAGGAATGTCTCCTTTGATACCTATGCGGACTTTGTCACCGCCTCGCCCCTTGTGGTCCCCTTCGGAGAGGGGCAGTATGTGACCCGGAGCGCACAGGAGCTATATGCCGACAAAGAGCCGACAACAGAAGAAATAAGGCATATCCTTTCAATGTCCTTCCCGACAGTAAGGCTTAAAACCTACCTCGAAATCAGGTATGCCGACAGCCTGCCGCCTGAGCTTGCACTGTCCTATGTTGCGCTGATAAAGGGACTTTTCATTGACATTGACCCGATTGAATCCTACCTCGATTCCCTTAACATAGCCTACGGCGAGGAGATAAAAACAGCGGAGAACAATATTATGAAGGACGGCCTGAACGCTCTTACCTTCGGCAAAAAGGTGTCCGACATCATAAATGACATTTTCGCAATCGCCGACAGCAATTTACAGATGGAAGAAAAGGCATATCTCGCCCCCCTGAAAGAGCTGATAACTAAGGAGAACCGCCTGCCGAGGGAGCTTGTAAAGCCTTTAGCATGATCGAAAGAAGTGTTTTTATGAACATGAAGGAAATCAACCTTTTATATAAGGAAATAATCGAGAAAAAGTTTGAGGAGAACCTTAGAAGCTCAAAGGTTTCGCAGGACTATCTCGAGTCCTCCACCGCCAAGTACAAGGGCAGGACCATATACTCCCTCTATATGCCCAAGCTCTTTACCGACGAGGATGTGGCGTACCTGAAAGAAAAAAGCGAAACGATGTACCGAATACTTGTCAAGGTTATGCAGGAATATTTTGAAAAAGAGGATTACAGGGAGCTTTTCGGCTTTGACGGTGAGCTTAAAGAGCTGATACTGAAAAGGCCCCCCTATTACTGCCTTCTGCCCATATGCCGCCTTGACATCTTTTTGAATGAGGAGGACCGCTCCTTTAAGTACTGCGAGTTCAACGCTGACGGCAGCAGCTCCATGAACGAGGACAGAGAGCTTAATATCGCCCTGAAGCTGACTCAAGCGTACAAGGATTTAACCGAAGAATACGAGTTCTACTCCTTCGAGCTTTTCGACTCATGGGTTAAAACCTTTATGGATATCTACAATACAAGCCCCCTTAAGGTTGACAACCCCCATATCGCAATCACGGATTTTCTCGAAAAGGGCTGCTCAATAGAAGAATTCACGGAGTTTAAAAAGGCCTTTGAGAGAGCAGGGTATTCAGCGGAAATCTGCGAGATAAGGAATTTCACCTTTGACGGCGAGAGCCTTATTTCACCGACAGGCAGGAAGGTAGACGCCATCTACCGCCGAGCCGTCACCACCGACATAATGCACAACAAGGCTCAGGTGCAGCCCTTTCTGAATGCGGTAAAGCAGAACAAGGTCTGCCTTATAGGCGACTTCTGCACCCAGATTATTCATAACAAGATTCTGTTCTACATCCTTCACATGGACAGGACAAAGCAGTTCCTTACAGCCGAAGAAGCGGAATATATAGACAGTCACATCCCCAAAACAGTCAAGCTTAACGACCGCTATATTAATGAGCTTAATGTCCTTAGCACCAAAGACAGATGGATAATAAAGCCCGAGGACTCATACGGCGCAAAGGGCGTTTATGCGGGAATCCACTTCACCGACGGGCAGTGGGCAAGCCTTATTGATAAGCACAAGAACAGCGACTATATAATTCAGGAATTCATCATGCCCTACCCCTCATACAACATTGATTTCAAAAAGAAGCACCCCGAATTCAAACTGTACAGCAACCTGACGGGCATGTATATGTACGGCGGCAAGCTTGCGGGCTTCTATTCCCGCCAGTCAAAGAAGGAAATCATCTCCACGGAGCACGACGAAAACGACGTGGCCTCCACGATAATAAGAAAGAAAAGAGTCTGAAGCGAGGTAAAAATGTACACATCATTTGAACAGCTTATAAACGACTGCATGCAGTGCAATAAATGCGAGCTTTGTGCGACCCGCACGAACGTGGTCTTCGGCACGGGCAACCCGAAGGCGGAAATAATGTTCGTGGGCGAAGGCCCCGGCGAAAACGAGGACCTGACCGGAGAGCCCTTTGTGGGCAGAGGCGGCAAGCTCCTCGACAAATACTTAAACACAATCGGCCTTGACAGAAGCAAAAACGTATACATAGCAAACATAGTCAAATGCCGTCCGCCTGAGAACAGGGACCCGAAACCCGAAGAGCAGGAGCAGTGCATAGACTGGCTAAGGGAGCAGTTCAGACTGATAAGGCCGAAGCTCGTTGTCTGCCTCGGCAGGATTGCAGCCTGCCGCCTGATTTCACAGGATTATAAGGTCACCTCTCAGCACGGACAGATAGTCATGAAGGGCAGCACCGCATTTATGGGCACCTTCCACCCCGCCGCCCTTTTGAGAAATCCCAATAACAAAGAAGCCGCTTTGCAGGACTTTATTGAAATCAGAAAGTTTATAGAAAAGAATAATATCAGAGTTTAACACATAAAATGCAGCGGCTGTATTGGCCGCTGTTTTTATATAAAAAAATCCCCCTTAATAAGGGGGAAAGCTAAGAAAAACTATCACTCTTTTTTGTAGAAGGACGCAACCTCATCCCTGTCAAGTATCGCACCTGAAGCTTTGAGGTTTTCCTGCACCTCAGCGACAGCCACCTGACGTACATCCACGCCCTGCTTTACGGCTAAGGCAGCAGTTACGCCCGCAGCCTGTCCCGTCATCGAGCAGGTGGTCATGACCCTTGCGGAGGACAGTGCCAGCTGGTCTGCGGACAGACAGCGCCCAGCCATCATCAGATTAACGCCGTCCCTTGCTATAAGGCAGCGCAGGGGTATGTCATAGGGCGGCACCTTAATCGTCTCCGGCGGCAGAATATATGTCCGCTTGTCGTCGTCGGGCTTGTGTCCGTCAAGATAGTATGTGCCGACGGCAATTACGTCAGGGAAGCGGGTCGTGTTGCGCAGGTTGTCGACGGTCAGCACATAGTCGCCCTCAATGCGAACGCCCTCCCTGATGCCGATAACGGCAGAGCAGTGGTCCAGAATCCAGCTTCTCTTTTCCTGCCTCTGGTGGTAATCCAGCACCGACATCATCTTCCTGCGTCCGTTCAGCTCAGCATTTGTAAGGGACTCGGTATCAGTCGAGTCATACATGGGCACCTTGATTTTTATGGCATTGCTTCGGGGACCGTTGGGCCAGACGCTTGTCATAGGCAGCTTGTCCGAATCGGTGATTTTCTCAAACCAGCCTTCTGGGATGTACTTCACATCCCCTTCAGGGACATGCCGCACGAAGTACATAAGGGACATGGGCAGCTGATATTTCGAGCTGCCGCCCTTCATTACCGAAAAGCCTGCACAGCGGGCAAGCACGCCCTCACCGGTGCAGTCTATAAACTGCTTGGCCCTTATTGCCTCAAGTCCCGAAGGCCCGTAGATTATCGCCGCCTCAATGCGGTTATCGTTTAATATTACATCCGCAACGCTTGTATGCAGCAGGAATTTAACATTTTGCCTTACAAGCAGCTCCGGCAGTATCACAGCAAGTATCTCATGGTCAAAGACCCTGCCCTTGCCCGGAACTCTCGGGGCTATCGCACCGAACTCCTCGAGAGCGGACATAACCATTTCCAGCACTGAGCCCTGTCCCACATTATTGCCGCAGAAATTAGCAACGCCGCCTGCGGTTGCGTTTCCGCCCAGCACACCGAATCTTTCGACTAAAATTACGTTCATGCCCTCCATTGCGGCGGCTAAAGCGGCGGCAA
>JAAYOZ010000077.1 GCA_012520115.1 Clostridiales bacterium
CGAATTGAAGGTAGAGCTTTCAATAAGCCTTACGGTACTCGAAATCGAAATGGTCGACGTACTCAGCGACATAATCGAAACCGGCGACAGCGATGCAAAGCACAAACCCGCAAGCCTTGTAATCTACTTCTCCGACCCGGGCGAGAGCATTTGGGATATAGCAAGAAAGTACAATACGACGGTTGAAAAAATCGCTGTTGAAAACAGCCTAACCGACGACGTAATGAGGGAAAGAAGAATGCTGCTTATCCCTTGCGTTTAACATAGATTTAATTTAAGCAAACAGCTTCACGCATACCGAGAATGCAAAGGAGAGGATATAATTGGAAGACCGCAACATCTACGAAGACATTGCTAAACGAACTCAAGGGGATATATACATAGGTGTAGTCGGACCCGTCAGAACCGGTAAATCCACTTTTATAAAGAGATTCATGGACACACTTGTTATCCCTAATATCGAGGAGGGCTTTCTCAGGGAGCGGGCAATCGATGAGCTGCCCCAGTCTGCGGCGGGCCGTACGATAATGACAACGGAGCCGAAGTTCATCCCCGAGGAAGCGGTTGAAATAAAGATTGATAACAATGCGAGCTTCAGGGTGCGGATGATTGACTGCGTAGGCTATATAGTCCCCAGCTCCTTAGGCTATATCGAGGGCGAGCAGCCGAGAATGGTCAAAACCCCGTGGAGCGACGAGGAAATGCCCTTCAACGCAGCCGCCGAAATGGGAACCCACAAGGTCATCTCGGAGCACTCAACAATAGGCCTTGTAGTCACCACCGACGGCAGCATAAGCGACATCCCCCGCTATGAATACGAGGAGGCGGAGGAGAGGGTAATAAGGGAGCTTCAGGAAATCAACAAGCCCTTCATTGTACTGCTCAACTGCATGTACCCGCAGTCAGCATCCGCCAGGACACTTGCCGACGAGCTTTCGGAAAAGTATCAGGTGCCGGTAGTACCCGTCAACTGCATAGAGCTTTCCGAGCCTGAAATCGTAGCGGTGCTCACTCAGGTGCTTTACGAGTTCCCGGTAAAGGAAATCGAGGTGGAGCTGCCCGCATGGCTGTCGTCATTGGGCTCAGACCACTGGCTCAAAAGCTCCGTATTCGGCCAGATTAAGAGCAGCGCAAGCAGGCTGACGAATATGCGCACCGTAACCTACCTGAATGAAGAAATCGCAGAGATGGATAACATCAGCGAGGCTCATATCGAGGCAATGAGCCTCGGCACAGGCAGGGCGCATATCAAGGTCGAGATGAGCAATGTACTGTTCTACAAGGTCATAGAGGAGATAACCCACATCAAGATAGAAACCGAGCAGGACCTTATGAAGACGCTGACAGACATGTCGCTTATCAAGGTCAAATACGAGCGCCTAAAAGACGCCCTTGACGAGGTGGAGGCAACAGGCTACGGCATAGTAATGCCCACCATCGACGAACTCAGCCTTGAGGAGCCGGAAATCATGAAGCAGGGCGGCAAGTACGGCGTAAGGCTTAAAGCGTCGGCGCCCTCGGTGCACATGCTCAGAGCCGACATCACGACAGAGGTAGCCCCCATAGTCGGTTCGGAGAGCCAGTCCGAGGAGCTTGTAAAGTATCTGCTTCAGGGCTTCGAGGAGGACCCGGCAAAGATATGGGAGTCCAACATCTTCGGCAAATCCCTGCATGAGCTTGTGAACGAGGGACTTAAAAACAAGCTGTTCCACATGCCGGCAGATGCAAGAATGAAGCTGCAGGAGACTCTGGAGAGAATCATAAACGAGGGCTGCAGCGGTCTTATCTGTATAATCCTTTAACCTCATTTTTCTTAGCCGTCCCGGTGCAAATGTGCCGGGGCGGCGTACAAATGTATAAAACCGACTGACTTTCATCAGTCGGTTTGCTTATTTTGGGTAAACACACCAAATAATGCTTGAATTTTTCATAATGTGCCTGTATGATTTATATATCAGGCAGCGCAAAAGCTTTAGCACAGAAAAACGGAGGAATTGCAAAATGACAGCATTTTTCGCAAAGCTGAAAGGCTTTTTTACTGCACTCATCTTTTTATTTATGTCGATTTTCACGCCGGGCGTATACGAGAATGTAGATATTCCCGAAATAGAGACCGGCGAATACACACAGTATGTTGACCCCTTTATAGGCACGGGCGGACTGCCTTGGGTCAGCGGAATGCTGTTCCCGGGCGCAACCTCACCCTACGGACTTGTCCGACTCAGCCCCGATACCGCCTTACCCGCAGGACTCAACCCCTTTAAGATGGGCACGGCGGGCTATTATTACGGACACAACACCATCTGGGGCTTCAGCCATACAAGGCTTTCAGGCACAGGTGCGGTTGATATGGGTCACTTCAGAGTAACACCCGTTGTGGGCAAGATGAAGGCGACAGAGCGCATGAGCAATCCTCTGCCCTTCTCACACGACAGGGAGGTTGCCACGGCAGGCTATTACGCTGTTTATCTGCCCTCTATCGACTGCCTTGCGGAGCTTACCACGACCCAGCATGTGGGCGCCCACAGATACAGCTTTAATACAAACAGAGAAGCCCGCATACTTATCGACGCCACCAGCTTCCTGTCAGGCGGCAGGGCCGAGGAGGGCTTTATCAGAGTCAACCCCGAAACAAATGAGGTCGAGGGCGAAGCAAGGGTCTTCACCGGCTTTACAGGCAGGTACGGCGGCCTTAAGGGCTATTTCGTAGCAAGGTTTGACACTCCCTTCAAGTCCTTTGCCACATGGGAGGGCGACACCGTTACCGCCGGCAAGCTTGAAGCCTCAGGCAACGACACGGGCGCAGACCTGAACTTCGGCAACCTCAACGGCAGGTCTGTTGAATTAAAGGTCGGCATCAGCTTCGTAAGCCTTGAGAACGCAAGGGAAAACCTTGAAGCCGAGGCAGCAGGCAAGGACTTCGACACAATCAAAGCCGAAGCTATAAGCGTCTGGGACGACAATCTTTCAAAGATTAAGATTGAATCCGCAGATGAGGATGTTAAGACCATATTCTACACAGCTCTCTATCACACCATGATAATGCCGACGAACTTTACGGATGTAAACGGCCAGTATCTCGGCTTTGATGAGACAGTAGGCACTGCAGAGGGCTTCACATACAGGACAGACCTCTCCCTCTGGGATACGGTCAGAACCACACACTCCCTGTATGCTCTTATCGACAAGCAGATTCAGCTTGACTCCGTAAAGAGTCTTATCGCCATGGCCGATATTGACGGCGCACTGCCCAGATGGCCTTCGGGCGGCGGTGAAAGCGGCTCAATGTTCGGCTCGCCTGCAGACCTTCTGATTGCGGAAACCTACTTAAAGGGCATAGACGATTTCGATGTCGAGAAGGCATATAACTATATGAAGAACACTGCTCTCGAGCAGGATGACTCAGCCCCCGCAGCAAAGAGGGACTACAACGCCCTGTATCTGCAGTACGGCTATATTCCCGCAGATATGGCAGAGAAGCGCAGCGTAAGCTACACCCTCGAATACGCTTGGGAGGATTACAGCATAGCCCTGCTTGCAGAGGCTCTCGGCAAGACCGAGGACGCAGAGTTCTTCAAAGAGCGCTCACAGTCATACAAGAACCTCTTCAACCCGGCCACCAAGTACTTCCAGGCAAGGAATTCGGACGGCAGCTTTGTAGAGCCCTTTGTAGCTAATGTCACCTCATACTATGACGAGGCACTGCCCGTCAAGCTCGCAGCCGCTTATGTAGAGGGCGGCCCGAGGCACTGGAGATGGACCGCTCAGCAGGATGCAGCAGGCTTAATCGAGCTGTTCGGCGGCGAGGATTACTTTGTCAGCGAGCTTGAGCAGTTCATGCTGGACGCAAGCCCCACAATGGCCGCCCTTGACCCGGGTCCCGGCTACTGGCACGGCAACCAGCATGATATCCATGCGGCATACCTCTTTAATGACGCAGGCAGACCCGACCTTGCACAGAAGTGGGTCAGATGGATACTGTCAGAGCGCCACGGCACAGGCCCCGACGGACTTGACGGCAACGACGACGGCGGCACTTTGAGCGCATGGTATGTTCTCTCCTCCATGGGTATTTACCCGATAGTCGGCACGGATAAATATTATATCGGCGCACCGATTGTCGACAGCGCAGAAATCAACCTCGGTGACGGCAATGTCCTTAAAGTCAGTGCTATTAATCAGTCAGCGGACAATATCTATGTAAGCTCCGTAACCCTTAACGGCACGCCTCTCACTGAGCCTTATCTGACACATGCAGACATAGCAGGCGGCGGTGAGCTTGTATTCACAATGAGCGACACCCCGGCTGCAAACGGCGGCTTCTAAGCAATAAAATACAGGGCAGGCATCAATCGGTGCCTGCCCTTTTTCTTATGTTATCTCTTAGCCTTGAACCGCTTCAATCTCAGCGCATTTGTCAGCACCGAAACGGAGCTTAGACTCATTGCCGCCGCCCCGAACATCGGATTAAGAAGCGGCCCGCCGAAGGCGAAAAGCACGCCTGCTGCAATCGGAATGCCTATGGTGTTATATGCAAAGGCCCAGAACAGGTTTTGCTTGATGTTTCTTATTGTCCTGCGGCTTAAATCAATGGCCGTAGGCACATCCAGTAAATCCGAGTGCATAAGCACTATGTCCGCCGATTCGATTGCAACATCCGTGCCCGAACCAATGGCAATTCCTATCTCAGCCTGAGCCAGAGCCGGAGCGTCGTTTATGCCGTCACCCACCATTGCAACGGTCTTACCCTCGCTTTGGAGCTTCTTGACCTCATCCGCCTTGTCCTTAGGCAGCACCTCGGGCAGAACCTTGTCAAGCCCCACCTGCCTTGCTATGGCGTTTGCGGTCTTTTTGTTGTCGCCTGTAATCATCACTACCTCAAGCCCCAAATCGTGCAGAGCCTTAATTGCCGCCTTGCTTGTGGGCTTTACCGTGTCCGCAACGGCAATTATGCCCGCGGGAGTGCCGTTTATGGAAACAAACATGGGCGTCTTGCCCTCCTCAGAGAGACCGTCGGACAACTCGGCAAAGACGTCGGAATCAATATTGTTCTCGTCCATCAGCTTCTTATTGCCGATAAGGATATCGGAGTCTTCGATTTTCGCTCTTATTCCTCTGCCCGTCAGAGCTTCAAAGTCGTTAGCAGGGGAGAGCGTAAGCCCCTTTTCCTTCGCCTTATCGATAATCGCCTGAGCAAGAGGATGCTCCGAGCCCTGCTCTGCGGCTGCAACGAGACTTAACACTCTGTCGCCGTCAAAGCCCTCAAAGGCGATAATGTCGGTGACCGAGGGCTTGCCCTCCGTTATGGTTCCTGTCTTGTCAAGGACTATTGTGTCAATCTTGTGGGCTGTTTCAAGAGCCTCGCCGCTCTTAATCAGTATGCCGTTTTCGGCACCCTTGCCCGTGCCCACCATAATCGCCGTGGGCGTGGCAAGTCCGAGAGCGCAGGGGCAGGCGATAGTCAGCACCGAGACAAAGATAGTCAGCGCAAATTCGAGATTCGAAGTGTCATGCGGCAGTTGTACAGCCCCGAGCTGTGCTGCAATAAACCACGCTATTCCCGCCACGACGGCGATAAGAATTACAATCGGCACAAAGTATCCCGAGACCACATCCGCCAGCTTTGCAATGGGAGCCTTAGTGCCCTGTGCGTCCTCAACGAGCTTTATAATCTGTGCGAGTGCAGTGTCCGCCCCCACCTTCTCAGCCCTGAATTTAATAGTACCGGTTGTATTAATTGACGCCGCAAAAACCTCGTCGCCGACGCTCTTATTCACGGGCATGCTCTCACCGGTCAGCATGGCCTCGTCAACTGCGGTCTGCCCCTCTATGACGGTGCCGTCAACAGGGATTTTGCCGCCGGGCTTCACTATGATAATATCCCCTATCATAACCTCGTCAATGGGTATCTCTGTTTCCGCTCCGCCGTGCAGAATCGTAGCGGTCTTAGGCTGAAGTCCCATCAGCTTCTTTATGGCCTCGCTTGTCTTGCCCTTTGACACGGCCTCCAGCGACTTGCCCAGCAGTATCAGGGCGATTATAACGCCCGCCGTTTCAAAGTACAGCGAGTGTGCCGCCTCATGCCGACCCCGGTAAATCAGATAGGTGTTCCACAAACTGAATGCAAAGGCAGCAAGGGTGCTTATGGCAATCAGCGAGTCCATATTCGGCGCACGGTGTATGAGGGCCTTAAAGCCCACAGTGTAGAACTTATAGCCCACCGCCATTATGGGTATCACAAGGAAAAGCTGCGTCAGTGCAAATTCCAAGGTATTATGAATTGAGGGGTCGATAACGGACGGCAATGGCAGGCCAATCATCTGACCCATGGCGATGTATAGAAGCGGCAGGGCCAAAGCGGCGGAGACAATGAACTTGGTCCACAGAGTGCGGATAGCCTTCTGTTTTCTCTCCCTGTCCTCGTCAGCGGCGCTGACCTTCTTGACCTCTATTACCTTGTAGCCTATCTTTTCAATAGCCTCTTTAATGGCGCTCGTCCTGATTCTTGTCGGGTCAAACTCCACCACCGCCTTTTCGGTGGCAAGATTTACATTTACCTTCGCAACACCGTTAAGCTTGCCCACTACCTTTTCGATTTTTGCGGCGCAGGCAGCGCAGGTCATGCCCCCGATAGGCAGGGTAATAACCGTGTTATGCGTTTCTTCACTCGCTTCAAAGCCTATCTTGTTTACAGCGTTTATAATATCCTCAGAGCCGACTCTGCCCTTGTCAAACTGCACAAAGAGCTTCTCTGCGGTCAGGTTCACCGCCGCAGTGTTTACACCCTCGAGCCTGCCCACAACCTTCTCAATGCGCTGTGCGCATGAGGCGCAGGTCATCCCCCTTATTTTAAAGGTCTTATTCTCCATAAAAACAACTCCTTTGCTTAATCGGCAGAGTTGACTGTCATTCATCTCTATGTTATTATTATAGAACAAACGGCAAAATAAGCAAGTATGCACATATTTGTGACATACTATACAAAAAGATAGTATAGAGGTGAAAGCATGTCCGACTATTCAGATATAAACTGCCCCGTCAGCGCAACCCTGCGGCTTATCGGCGGAAAATACAAGGCACTAATATTATGGCACTTAATGCGTGAAACATTAAGGCACGGCGAAATTCAAAGATTGATTCCGCAGGCGACACCCAAAATGCTGACCCAGCAGCTAAGGGAGCTTGAAAAGGACGGGCTTTTAAACCGCACTGTTTACCCGGTCGTGCCACCTAAGGTGGAGTATTCACTTACAGAGCTCGGCAAGAGCTTGGAGCCAATTCTGATTGCCATGTACGACTGGGGCGCAGATTATATGAAAAGCAACGATATAGAAATCTGCTGCTCAATGAACAGATAAGAAAACATCTTTATAATTTGTGAGCCGCTTAAGGGTTACCCTAAGCGGCTTTATTGTAGGATGTAATGAAATATTGCCATGCAATAGAAAAAAATCATTTTGATTATGAAATGTGCTTCGCACATGAAATTAATTTGCCCTTAATATGCGCAGCATATTTCACTGCGGTTTATTCTATAGGATAACCCGCAAAAAGAGCGGTGTATGTATTCAGTCTTAATAATATTCAGGGTTTAAGAGCTTTGATTTCTTTAATATCCTCATCAAAGCCGGGTACAAGGCCACTACCACAACCGAATGGATAATGCCCTTAAGCAGGTTAAAGGGAATTATGGTCGGCAGCAGCATATCAATGACCGCTTCCTTAGGTACTCCCATGAATCTGACCGTAAAAATAAGGTTCAGGGGAATCATAACAAGCACCATCGCTATCGTGCCGGCGCAAAGGGAAGCGGGCAGAAACAGTTTTGAGCGCATTGTCTTTTCCTTGGGCTGCCTTTTTAAAATCGCTCCGCTGATTAAAACGAATGCGCCCGAAGCAATCACATGCATAATAAAGCCTATCCAGCCGCTTGCGGCACTGACCGTAAGTGCCTGAATCAGCGATATCAGCACCAGTATGAGTACGGCTGCCCACGGGCTGAAAATAAAGGCGGCAAGTATCACGGGCACATCGCCCATATCGTACTCAAGGAAGGGCGCAGAAGGGATAAGCGGGAACCTGACCGTCAGCATCAGCACAACGCCGAGTGCTGCCAGCATAGAGAGCTGAACCATTTTTAAAAGCTGTCTCATTTTGCTTTCCTCCGTGTAATGGAACGCCGCAGGGTGCAAAAAAACTCCGCAAAAATACGGAGCTGCAATACACATGCACTTCTACCATCCGGACTATACCGTCGGTCAGGGAATCTCACCCTGTCAGCCTAAGCTCGCGGACTTGTCGGCTCAATGGCCGTTCACCGCCGGTGGGGACTTTCACCCCGCCCCGAAGCTGTTCTGTTGTCAATATATAATTATATGCCCAGTGAGAAAAATGTCAATATCTCAGGGAAATTAATATGTGACTAAGTCGGATTGTTTATCTGTGTCATAATATGCTATACTAATTATGAATATTACGGGCGAAGGAGGATTATTATGACGAGCGTTGTATTAAAGGTCGCAGGCATTTCCTGCTCGCACTGCTCGGCGGCTATAACAAAGGCAGTCGGCGCACTTGACGGAGTTTTAAATGTAATCATAAGCCTTGAAGAAAAGACGGTCGAGGTGGAATTTGACCCTGCTTTAGTAGATGTGGACGCAATTAAAGGTGCAATCGAAGACCAGGGCTATGATGTAGTATTCTAAGGCAAAATCGGGCTGCTTTTTGTATCTGCAAAGGGCAGCTTTGTGTCTTTTTACTGCTAATTTTTAGCGCAATAATCAAAAATTTTAATGTTGACATACGGCTGCTTGGTGTGTATAATATCCTTTGCGTTGTGAATGAGATGCTGTTATAGCTCAGGCGGTAGAGCGCATCCTTGGTAAGGATGAGGTCGGCGGTTCAATTCCGCCTAACAGCTCCAAAGGGCTTGACTTTTGTTCAAGCCCTTTTTAATTTTCAAAAGAAAAGGGTTTGAGATTACTCTCAAACCCTTGTGCTTTTAATTCGGCTCTCAGAGGATTATACGGGCAAAGTGGTCTCCTCTTCGGTGGTATCCTCCTCGGTGGTCTCCTCTGTGGCTTCCTCTGTGGCTTCCTCTGTGGTTTCCTCGGTAGGTTCCTCGGTGGTTTCCTCTGTTGGCTCCTCAGTCGGCTCCTCTGTGGTCGGCTCAGGCTTTACAAGCTCGTCGAGCAAAGCAACGATTCTTAAAATCAGCCTTGCGTCATCGGCAAGAATCTTTGTATCGCCGTTGAGATTTGCGGCAAGAAGCTGTAAATCATCAAGCGTGTCAAGCTTTGCGACATAGCGCAGAACCAGTCTTGCGTCCTCAGCTTCAATCTTGCCGTCACCGTCGATGTCGCCCATAAGTATAACGGTATATGTGATTTCATTGGTTTCGGGTTCGGTTGTTTCCTCTTCGGTTGTTTCCTCTGTTGGCTCCTCAGTCGGCTCCTCTGTGGTTTCCTCGGTAGGTTCCTCGGTGGTTTC
>JAAYOZ010000078.1 GCA_012520115.1 Clostridiales bacterium
AGCCTTCTAAGGTTGCCGATGCAAAGATGAGGGTATTTAATAAGGACGGCAGCGAGGGCGAAATGGGCGGCAACAGCGCCCGCTGCGTAGGCAAGTATCTCTATGATAAGAACCCCTACGGCCTTGATTTAGAGGGCAGGGAGACAATAACTATCGAGACCGAAAAGGGTGTAAGGGAATTAAAGCTCTATATCTATGACGGTCAGGTGCGCTCGGTCTGCGTGGATATGGGCAAGCCCTCTCTCAAGCCTTCGGATATTCCGGTATTGCTTGACGGCGACAAGATTGTATCAAGACCCCACACAATCGGCGGTATTGAATATAAGATTACCTGCCTGTCCGTGGGCAATCCCCACTGCGTCGTGTTCGTTGACAAGGTTGCGGATATTGACATTAAGCATATAGGCCCGCTCTTTGAGCACTGCTCCATCTTCCCCGAAAGGGTCAATACGGAGTTCGTCAGAGTCATTAACCGCAACGCCCTGAAGATGAGAGTCTGGGAGAGGGGCAACGGCGAGACCTGGGCCTGCGGTACGGGCGCCTGCGCCGCTGTGGTTGCCGCTGTCGAAAACGGCTACTGCAACAAGGGCGAGGACATTACCGTTAAGCTCAAGGGCGGCGACCTTATAGTAAATTATACCGATGAAAGAATCCTGCTTACAGGCAACGCAAGCCTTGTATATGAAGGCGAAATAGAGTTCTGAAGAAAATGCCCCGACTTATGCGGGTTATCCTGAGGATAACCCGCAATGAAATTTGCCCTGCAGGCAAGTGAAATAATGCTTCGCATTGTGAAATAGCTGACGCTGTGAAATATGCTTCGCATATTAAGGACAAATTTTGTTTTTTTGCGAAGCACATTTCATAATCAGAATGATTATTTCATATTGTGCAACAATATTTCATTGCAGTAAGAAGACAAAGCCGCTTAGGATATCTCTTAAGCGGCTCACATATTGTTCGGGGTTTATCTTTGCCCATAAAAAAGCCCTGAACTTTCGGTCAGGGCTTTTTGGCTGCGGAACTAGGATTTGAACCCAGACAAACAGAGTCAGAGTCTGCCGTGCTACCATTACACAATTCCGCAACGCTTGCTGTTCAATCAGCATAAGTGATTATAATGGCAATTCGGGTGTTTGTCAAGACTAAAATTGTGCTCTGTTTAAAATTTCCTGTGCTTCTTTTTCCGGAGTATTAACTTGATACTATTATGTACTTTTCTCATCCGCAAATGCGTTGTATTTTTTTGCTGCGGCGGGTACGGGTTAATGCGGATAAGCTTTTAATTAATACATTTCATCATCGTCGTCCTTGATTCTGGCCTTAATGGCGTCAAGTATCTCCTCGATATAATCGATTCTGTTCTTTGCTGAGGCTCTGAGGGCTGAGGAACGGGTGATGATTCTGTATGCCTTCTTCTCTTCCCTCTTTGCGTCCTTGTTTGTGGGCTCATTCTGCATGGAATCGAAGTTCTTTCGGGCTTCGGAAAGCTGCTGATTGATTTCCGAGGTCCATGTGGCGAGCTTTATGCCCTGCTTTGTAATTTTATTCTGCAGGTTCTCAAAGCCCTGCTCCACGGTGTTTCTTATGCCGCCCACTGCGGTTGCGATATTATCATAAAGGCCGGCAAGCTTCATCATAAGCTTTCTGATGTCCATTGCAGCCCTTACCGCATTAATAAGGTCGAGCACGAAAATGACAAGGATAACGGCGAGTATTACGCCCTTGTATTGATTCGGCAGGTGAACAAAAATCTTTTGTGTTGTGAAGGGGTGTACCATGTAGGTGAATACAAGGCTTGCGATTCCCCAATAAATTGAGTGCTTGAAGCAGATTCTGCCCTGTATGTTCAGGAATCTGTCGGAGTAGTCCCACCACCTTGCGTGGAAGAGCTTTTCCATGATAAGGCTTGTGATAAACTCCACTATGTCCGCAAGCACAAGGCCTATGAGAAAGACTAAGTACCACTTATCCTTGAAGGGTGCAAGGCAGACGGAGAAGATGACCGCTCCCGTGCCGTATATGGGGCATATGGGGCCTGTCAGGAAGCCTCTGTTTATCCATTTCTTTTCGCCGACGGAGCAATATATGGACTCAACGAGCCAGCCCGCCGCACTGTAAAAGAAGAAATATAGAATATAATCAATTACTCTGCTCATAACTCACTTACCAGCTTTACCTTTTAGATTTTCATTGAACTTTCTTTTGTAGCTTTTGACATTGCAAATCAATACCTCTTGCCATGCACAGTATTTATCGGCAAGGGTTACCGCATATGCCTCCTTATATCTCGGCGGGGTGGGAGTCAGTGGCCACATATGCCGCTTAATAATATTCTCTTCGATTTTATTAAGCTCTGTTATGGCTTTTGCATTCTTTAACGCAAAGCCCGGATGGCGATAGCCGTGCAGCCTGTGGCTGTTGTCGCCCACATGCCAGTCGTAGTAGAATAAATCGTGGAGGATTGCACCTCTGCAGACCTCTTTTATCTTCAGATTATACTTTTTTGCAAGCACGTAGCTTACATAGGCAACGCTTAAGATATGCTGGACCCTGTCGATGTCCCCGTGCTGGGGATAAATCGCCATGCCCTGCAGCTCTTCTCTGTAAAACAGTTCGCTTATATACTCAAAAAACTCCGCATCTTCTTCCTTATCCAAAGAATATGAGCGGATATAGGCATCGTAAAGAAAGCTCACACCTGACACTCCGTTATTTTTAATTGCTTCAAACTGACATAATATTATACACTATTTTAGCTCTTGGAGAAAGAGGCTTTTCAGGTGCAGCGCCACTGCGTCCTCGTTATATGAGCCGATTATGGCTGTGGCTATCTCTTTAAGCTCCGTGACCGCTTCGCTGACCGCATAGGCTTCGTCAGCGCATTTGAACATTGAGATGTCGTTCAGGTTGTCGCCGTAAACTACTGATTTTTCCGCATTTGTAAGCTCCTTGAGCCTTAACATACCGTTGCATTTGCTGGCGTTTGCACTGAAGACCTCAAGGAACCAGCTGTCCTCCAGATAGGTGTCGCAGTAGAAGGCAACGGATATTTCCTTAATCTCTCTTAACCTGTCGACGAGGGGCTTGAGCCGTGAGTAACTGTCAAGGATATTGAAGTATACGCAGTCGCCTGTTTCGGGGACTTTTAACTTTTCTACCCTTTCAAAGCGTCTGTAATGCCGTTTTTCTCTCTTTTTGTAAAACTCCTCGTTCTGGGGTGAGTCGATTTTCTCAAAAAGCACATCGAGTATATCCCCTTCGCTGCAGTACATAAAGGGGCAGACGTTGAAGGACTTGAATATCCCGATGATTTTTTCGGCTGTTTCTTTTTCTATCGGGACGCATTCAATGACCTTACAGCTTTTCGCATCCGCAAGAAAGACCCCGTTCATCAGCACAACGGGCAGCTGCAAATTGAGGCAACTGAGGATTCTGCCGGCTGAGGACAGGCTTCTTGCGGTGGCTATTGAGAAAAGCATGCCCTTCTCAATCAGTGAGTTTATTATCTCAGCGGATTTTGCGCTGATTTCGGCGTCGGAATTAAGAAGCGTTCCGTCAAGGTCGGAAATATAGATAGTTTTTTGCATAATCTCTCCAAAGCTGAACAAAGTAATGACAATATGATAACCTTATTATATAATGATTTCCGAAAAGAATGTATTTTTGCCCCGGAAGTATATAGAGTTTATCACAGCGTCATTTCCTTTGCAATTAAAAATACTAAACCGCATATATTGATATTTCCAAAATAAAAAATTAAGATATTATTAAGACTTTGGCAAGAATTGTTAAGAGTAAAAGGGCGAAGAAATATTAAAACTTGACAAGAACTGCTTCGTATGTTAAAAATATAAATGTTATGGAAGTTTCAGCTGCCATTTCGGCACGGGAGAAGACTCCGCTTTTGTGGAAAGTCTGCCAGGGATTCCGCATCATAGACTGGAAGTGCGGTTCAGATGAGTAGTAAGCCGGGGAACGCTTTGACCGTATAGTGATTTTACATTTTTATACGAGTGAGCATTTTATTATGCTAATGCGGGTGGCACCGCGGGGTTAGTATATCCCGTCCCGAAATTGTCTTTAAAGGCAGTTTCGGGCTTTTTTATTTATTTAATAGTAACTTACTTTGGAGGGTAAAAAATGTCTAAATACAGGACTCATAATTGCGGAGAACTCAGAACCGAAAATATCGGCGAAAATGTTAAAATTGCGGGCTGGGTTGACACCGTCAGAAACCACGGCGGAGTTATTTTCCTTGACCTTCGTGACCATTACGGCGTTACTCAGACAGTATTTCACGACGAGAGCCTATTGGAGGGCATATCAAGGGAATCCGTAATCAGTGTTACAGGCAAGGTCGTCGAGCGTGACGAGGATACGATAAACCCGAAGATTGCAACCGGACTTGTGGAGGTTGTGGTCGACAGTATTGAGATTTTAGGGCCTTCGCTCGCAAGGCTGCCCTTCATCCCCGGTGAGTCAACAGCCACAAGGGAGGATGTAAGGCTTAAATACAGATTCCTTGACCTGAGAAATCCGGAGATGCACGAAATTATCGTGTTCCGCTCGAAGGTTATAAGCTATCTCAGAAAGAAGATGGAAGAGCTTGGCTTTGTGGAGATACAGACCCCCATTCTCACCTGCTCCTCCCCAGAGGGCGCAAGGGACTATCTTGTACCCAGCAGAAAGCACAAGGGCAAGTTCTACGCACTGCCCCAGGCTCCCCAGCAGTTTAAGCAGCTTTTGATGGCTTCGGGCTTTGATAAGTACTTCCAGATTGCTCCCTGCTTCAGGGATGAGGACGCAAGGCTTGACCGCTCCCCCGGCGAATTCTATCAGCTCGACTTTGAAATGGCCTTCGCAGAGCAGGAGGATGTTCTGAATGTGGCGGAGACAGTGATATACGACACCTTTTCACATTTCTCCGACTTCTCCGTATCAAAGCCGCCCTTCAGAAGAATTCCCTATAATGAGGCTATGCTGACTTACGGCTCTGATAAGCCTGACCTTCGCAACCCTCTTATTATTAAGGATTTGACAGACCTCTTCGCAGAAGTCGACTTCCCCGCCTTTAAGGGCAGGCCCGTAAGAGGCATTAAGGCTGACTGCTCGAATAAGCCCCGCTCCTTCTTTGAAAATATGCTCAAGTTCGCCCTTTCTATCGGCATGAAGGGTCTCGGTTATTTAACCCTTGCGGGCGACATATTTAAGGGCCCGATTGATAAGTTCCTTAATCCTGAGCAGAAGGCAGAGCTTATTAGAATAGTTGATTTAAAGGACAATGAAACTGTCTTCTTTATCTGCGACGAGCTGCCCATAGTCAACACCTATGCGGGTCAGATAAGGACAGAGCTTTGCAACCAGCTTGACTTGCTTGACAAGGACCGCTATGAGATGTGCTTTATCATTGATTATCCGATGTATGAGATAAACGAGGAGACAGGCAAGATAGACTTTACGCACAACCCCTTCTCAATGCCCCAGGGCGGTCTTGAGGCACTTGAAAATGAAGACCCGCTGACCATACTTGCCTATCAGTATGACATTGTCTGCAACGGCGTTGAGCTTTCCTCCGGCGCTGTGAGAAACCATCACCCGGATATTATGAAGAAGGCCTTTGAGATTGCAGGCTATTCACATGAGGAATTAAAGGCAAAGTTCGGAGCATTGTATACCGCATTCACCTACGGCGCACCGCCCCATGCAGGCATGGCTCCCGGTGTTGACAGAATGGTAATGCTGCTGACAGGCAGAAGCAATATCAGGGATGTCATTGCCTTCCCGCTCAACTCGAACGCACAGGACCTGCTGCTTGGCGCACCGAACGAGGTCACCGAAAAGCAGCTGCGTGAGGTTCACATTAAGCTTAGATAAGTACACGGCAAAATAAATCAGGTTAGGAGGATATTATGGTTTCGGTAGATGAGATTAAGAGAATAGCTGCGCTCGCTAAACTCCACTTGACAGAAGAAGAAACAGCGCTGCTCGCCGAGCAGATGAGCAGTATTGTTGCTTTTGCCGATGAAATCAATAATTCCAAGCTTCCCGTTTCAGAGGAAGTACTGATCAATGAATATGACAGGACCGAGTTCAGAGAGGACGAGGTCGTTCCTTCAAGCGATGTAAGCGATATTCTCAATAATTCCGGCGGCACGCAGGGCAATTTCTTCATGGTAAAAGACAAAGCAAAGGCAGGCAGAAGATATGGCTGATATTAAGCATTACAGAGAGTTACTGAAAACAAAGGCTCTTTCCTGCACAGAGCTGACAGAAGCCTTTTTAAGTGCTGCCGAGAAGGAAAACCCCGAGCTTAACGCATACATCAGCATTACGAAAGACGCTGCATTAAAGACCGCCGCCGAGGTGGACGCTAAAATTGCAAGGGGCGAGGAATTAGGGCCCCTTGAGGGTATTCCCGTTGTCATTAAGGACAACATCTGCACTAAGGGAATCAGGACCACCTGTGCATCCAGAATGCTTGAAAACTATGTGCCCTTCTATGATGCCACCGTCTGGGAGCTTCTTAATGCGCAGGGCGCAGTTCTCATAGGCAAGGGCAATATGGACGAGTTTGCAATGGGCTCGACGAACGAGACCTCATATTTCGGCAGGGCAAAGAATCCCCACAATTACGATTATGTTGCGGGCGGCAGCTCCGGCGGAGTTGCGGCTGCCGTTGCGGGCAAGCTGGCCGCTTTCGGCATAGGCACCGACACGGGCGGTTCTATAAGGCAGCCTGCGAGCTTCTGCGGCGTCTACGGCTTAAAGCCCACCTACGGCGCAGTTTCCCGCTACGGAATTGTGGCTCATGCTTCATCCTTTGACCAGGCGGGTGTTTTGGCTAACTCTGCAGAGGACACCGCACTTGTCTTTGATGCTATTTCGAAGCGTGATGAGAGGGATATGACGTCTGTCGGCTCTAAGGTAAGTTCATATGAGAATCTCGGCAGGTCTATTAAGGGCTTAAAAATCGGCATCGCTTCCGAGGACTTAGTTGCCTCCGATGAGGAAGTAAATGCGGCTGTGGAGAATGCTAAAGAGATTTTCAAGTCCCTCGGCGCTGAGATTGTGGAAATCAAGCTGCCCTTTATTAAGGACTGTCTGCCCGTCTATTACATCCTTGCCTGCGCTGAGGCTTCGTCTAACCTCGGTAAGTTTGACGGCGTAAGATACGGCTACCATGCAGAGGATTATGACGACGTCTGGGATATGATGTCCCGCACAAGGAGCGAGGGCTTCGGCGACGAGGTCAAGAGAAGGATAATTCTCGGCACCTATGTTTTAAGCTCCGGCTATTTTGACGCTTACTATAAAAAGGCTCAGCGTCTGCGTGCGAGCATAACAAAGGAATTTGATAAGATACTTGATACCTGCGATATGATACTTGCGCCGACTGTGCCGATAACTCCCTTAAAGGCGGGCGCACAGATGAGTCCCGTTGACCTTTACAGAACGGATATCTGCACCTGTGCCGTTAATATTGTCGGACTTCCGTCAATGTCCGTTCCCGCAGGCTTTACTGAAAATGACCTGCCTGTCGGCGTGCAGCTTATCGGCGGCAGGTTTAAAGAGGATGTAATCCTCAATGCTGCCTATGCTTTCGAGAAGGCAACCGAAGGCAGGTATATTAAATCCTTGGAAATGGGGTGCGGCATATGATGTGGGAAATGGTTATAGGTCTTGAGACCCATATAGAGCTTTCCACTAAGACTAAGATATTCTGCTCATGCACCACTCAGTTCGGCGGTGAGCCGAATACACACTGCTGTCCCGTCTGCACCGGTCAGCCGGGTTCGCTCCCAAATCTTAATAAAAAGGTTGTTAAATACGGTGCGATGGCAGGCGTGGCACTGGGTTGTCATATCAACCTTGTTTCAAAGATGGACAGAAAGCACTATGTCTATCCCGATATGCCTAAGGCTTATCAGATTTCGCAGTTTGATATTCCCCTTTGCGAGCACGGCAAGGTCGAGCTTGAAAACGGAAGTGTAATCAGAGTAGTCCGTATCCATATCGAGGAGGACGCGGGCAAGCTCATTCACGAGGGCGGCAACTACCTTGTGGACTACAACCGCTGCGGCGTACCGCTTATTGAGATAGTAACCGCTCCCGATTTCAGGAGCGTTGAGGATGTACTTTTATATCTCGATAAGCTTCAGGGCATTATGCGCACAATAGGCATTTCAGACTGCCGTATGCAGGAGGGCTCACTGCGCTGTGACGTAAACATTTCCATTCGTCCTAAAGGAGCAGAGGCATTCGGCACAAGGACGGAGATAAAGAACCTTAACTCCTTTACCGCAATAGAGAACGCCATTAACTATGAATTCGAGCGTCAGGTGGAAATCCTCGAAAGCGGCGGTCAGGTCGAGCAGGAGACGCTGCACTTTAACTCCGACACCGGCGAGACCCGCAGCATGAGGGATAAGGAGAACGCAAACGATTACAGGTACTTCAGGGAGCCGGATGTGGTAACCGTAAGGCTTTCACAGGAGGAGTATGACGAGATAGTCGCTTCCATGCCTGAATTGCCCGAGCAGAGGCTCAAGAGGTATGTTGAGGAGTATAACCTGACCGAGGCTGACGCAAGGCTGCTTGTCAAATACAGGAAGGTTGCGGAGTTCTTTGAGGCTGCGGCTGACATTGACGCAAAGTCTGCGGCTGCCTTTATACTGACGAATATCTTCAAGTCCGTTCCTACTGAAGTTCAGCGTGAGGAGTGGAATATAAAACTTTCGGCAGAGAACTTCAGAGAGCTTGTTAAGCTCACGGCAGAGGGCAAAATCAATAAGAATATTGCAAAGCGTGTGCTTGACAGGATGCTTGAAACTGCCCTCTCCCCCGCCGAGATTATCGAGAAGGAAAAGCTCGGCGGCATTGACAACAAGGAGTTTGAGGCTGTCTGCAGAAAGGCCATTGAGGAGAATCCCGCCGCTGTGGCAGACTACAAGGCCGGCAAGGAAAAGGCGCTTCAGGCTCTTATCGGCTATGTAATGAGGCTCACAAGGGGTACCGCCAATCCCGCAGAAACTACTGAGGAATTGAAAAAGCTACTCGAAACTGTATAATACCTCAGGGCAGAGCGAAAAACTCTGCCCTTATTTATTTACTCTGATTGAGTTTTGGGGCATAATGTGTTAATCTGTATGAAAGTAATCTGTAACCTGTTTTTCAAATCTTAATATTATAATTATGATAAACTTTTTCGGAGGGGCATTTTGATAAGGTTGATTGCAAACAGAATACTGAAGGAGAAGTCAAAGCCCTCTCTTTCAAACAGGCATGTCTACGGACTTGTATCCTCATGCGTAGGTATCGCCCTGAACATCATTCTTTTTATAATTAAGCTCACGGCTGCCCTGTTAAGCGGCTCTGCCTCCATTATTGCGGATGCGGTAAACAATATTTCCGACGCCGCTTCTTCGGTCATTACCCTTTTCGGCTTTAAGTTTGCAAAGCAGGGGGCGGACACGGAGCACCCTTACGGTCACGGCAGAATCGAGTATGTTGCGGGCTTTCTTGTGTCTCTGCTCATTATCGTCATGGGCTTCGAGACAGGCAAACACGCCTTAAAGCGCATAATTACTCCTGCCGAGATTTCACTTGACTATATTACGATTATCATTTTGTGCGTATCGCTTTTCATTAAGCTGTATATGTACTTATATAACAAGAGAATCGGCAAGGCCATAAACTCAGCCTCGATGATTGCGACAGCCCAGGACA
The DNA here is from genome assembly GCA_012520115.1 of Clostridiales bacterium. Taxonomy (GTDB): domain Bacteria; phylum Bacillota; class Clostridia; order Oscillospirales; family Acutalibacteraceae; genus DTU053. The sequence goes on from JAAYOZ010000078.1 coordinate 9,730, forward strand.
GCATAAGCGACGTGGTGGCGACTTCGGGAGTTCTGGCCGCAATACTTCTTACAAGGTTTACCTCCCTTTATGCTGACGGAATCTGTGCGGCGATAGTATCGATTTTCATAATCTACACGGGCTTTACTTCGGCAAGGCAATCGGTTGCGCTGCTTATAGGCAAGGCGCCGTCTAAGGATTTTATTAAGGAGCTTGAGAGCATTGTGCTGTCCCACAAGGGTGTGTCGGGGCTGCACGATATCTCGTATCACGACTACGGCCCCGAGAGGAAAATGGTATCGCTGCATGCGGAGATGTCCTCGGAATATGACATAAACGCAGCCCATGACCTTATTGATATTATCGAAAGGGAGCTGCTCGAAAGGCTCGGCGTTGAGGCTGTTGTGCATATTGACCCGGTCAGGTGCGACTCCTATTTTGAGGAGGTAAAGGAAAGTCTGTCGGCTGCGGTCAGAGGTGTGAACGAGAACTATTCGATACATGATTTGCGGGTTCTGCGGACTCCCGACGGTCTGACGCTGTATTTTGACACCAGCGTTCCCTTTGAGGAAAGGGCGGCGGACAAGGACATCAAGGCGCAGCTCACTAAGGCCGTCAAGCAGCTTGACCCCACATATCATGCGGTTATTACCATAGACAGACGTGATGTATAAAGGAGAGCGGACATGGATACTTACAGACACGAAATTATAGTTGCAGGCGGAGGCTTTACGGGCGTTGCGGCGGCTGTCGCTGCGGCAAGAGAGGGTCGTGACGTGCTGCTTGTGGAAAAGAGCGGTTTTTTGGGCGGTGCGGCTACGAACTGCCTTGTAAACCCCTTTATGAACTACTTCTGCAAGGACATGGAAACGGGCGAAAGCACACCCATAAACAGAGGCTTTTTTGAGGAAATACTGAATGAATTAAAGGCTATGGGCGGACTGCATGAGAATAAAAGGACATTTAATGAGGAGTATCTTAAAATCGTTCTGGACAGGCTCTGCGCCAAATACAATGTCAAGGTGCTGCTGCATACAATCATCACCGATGTTATTAAAGAGGGCGACAGGATTACATATCTTGAGGCTTACAGCACGGGACAAAAGCTGAAACTCGCCGCAGAATGCTTTATAGACGCAAGCGGCGATGCGAATCTGGCAGCTTTAGCTGGCTGCGACTTTCAGCTCGGCAGAGAGGAGGACGGTCTTTGCCAGCCAATGACACTGTGCCTGAGAATTGCGAATATTACGGCGAAGAATATACGGGAATTACGTCCCTATATGAACGAGATGTTCAATAAGCTTCAGGCCGAGGGCAAAATCAAGAACCCGAGGGAGAACATACTTTTCTTTGAGCATATGTCCGAGGGAGTTATTCACTTTAATACGACCCGTATTATAAAGAAAAACCCCACCAATCCCTTTGATTTAAGCTATGCGGAGGCTGCCGCAAGGGAGCAGGGGCTTGAGCTGCTTAACTTCCTTAAAGAGTATGTTCCCGGCTTTGAGAACGCAACTCTCATCATGACCGCCGCTGAAATCGGCGTCAGGGAGAGCAGAAAGGTCATCGGCGAGTATGTTTTGCAGGCGGAAGACCTGTTAGAATGCAAGCAGTTTGAGGACTCCGTCGCAAGAGGCGCCTATGAGGTCGACATCCATAATCCCAGCGGCACCGGTACCGTTATTAAGAGGCTGCCCGAGGGCAAGTACTACACCATTCCTTACAGGTCGCTGGTTCCTTTAAAGGTATCGAATATGCTTGTGGCGGGCAGGTGCATTTCCTCGTCCCATGAGGCCCAGTCCGCATACAGGGTCATTCCGATTGTCTGCTGCATAGGCGAGGGTGCAGGCACTGCCGCAGCGGTATTTGTGGAGAATAAAAACGGCGCAATGAAAGAAGTTGACATAAAAGAGGTTCAGAGAAGGCTTACTAAACACAATGCTCTTTATTAAAGATGTGAGGGTGTATGAATTATCTTATTACAGGCGGGGCAGGCTTTATCGGAAGTCATTTTATTGATTTCCTGCTCTCAAAGTTATCTGAGACTGACAGGGTTATCTGCGTCGACCTTCTGACCTATGCGGGCAACCCCGAGAATCTGGCGGATGCGGTTAAACATTACAATTTTGAGTTCATCGAGGGTGATATCTGCGACGAGGCCCTGATGGACAGCATCTTTGCGAAAAACAGCCCCGATGTTGTGGTTAATTTTGCGGCTGAGACACATGTTGACCGCTCAATTGCCTCCCCCGATATTTTCTTTAACACGAACCTTCTGGGCACGGTGAATCTCCTGAATCTAAGCGTAAAGCACGGTGTTTCGCTGTTTCATCAGGTCTCGACCGACGAGGTTTACGGCGATTTTGCACAGAGGGAAGACCGTTATCCTAAGGGCTTTACCGAGGACGCCGCACTTCTGCCCTCAAGCCCCTATGCGGCGTCAAAAGCGGCGGCGGAGATGGCTGTGCTGTCCTATATGCGTACATATAACCTGAATATCAGCATATCCCGCCCCTGCAACAACTTCGGGGAGAGGCAGTACCCGGAAAAGCTGATTCCCCTTACGGTGAAAAACGCTCTGGGGGGCAGAGCGATTCCCCTCTACGGCGACAGCGGCAATATATTCAGGGAATGGATGTATGTAAAGGATACCTGCCGGGCGATTTACACGATTATTACGCTGGGCAATAAGGGCGGCATATATAATGTTTCACCCTCCTTCAGCATTGACAACAGAAGCCTTGTTGAGAGGATTCTGAGCATTATGAACAAGCCCCACAGCCTTATCAAACAGGCGGACGACAGGAAGGGGCATGATAAAAAGTACAGTATCTGCTCCGAAAAGATAAAAAACGAGCTGAGCTTTGAATTTGAATATGACTTTGACAACAGTCTGATTCAGACGGTGCAGAGCTTTATTAAGTAAATAAAAGAGCCGAAGCTGTGAGCTTCGGCTTTAATTTATTCTACCGTGATTTCTTCTTTTATTTCAGGCTTAGTTTGTGCGGTGTTTTGCCTGAACTCCTTAAACTTTCTGTTCTCAAGCGCCCAGTACAATGTTCTTACAAAGGGCAGGAACTTCATAAGCTGTTGAGAGAAAACGAAAAGTCCGCTTGGGCTGACCCTCTTTTTTCCCTTTTCTATGCCTTTGACCGCCTTCCTTGCCACAACATCGGGCTGCTGTACCGGGAATGGCCATCTGTATTCGGCTTCGTTTGCTGTTTTAAAGAAGTTTGTGTTTGTTGCGACAGGATAAATGCAGGTAAGCTGCAGGTTGTCGGGCGTTTCAAATCTGATGCCCTGCTGGAAGCCGTGCATTGCGAATTTTGACGAGGAATAAAGGGTAAAGCCGGGCATAGCCATTGTGCCGATGGCGGAGACGGTGATTGCATAAACGCCCTTTCTGCCGTCAAGGTGCTTTATGTACTTCTGGTACGAATAAATCGGAGAGAATACGTTCGTTTCAAAAATCGCTGCTACCCTATCCCAATCGATGTAGTTGATTTCTTCATAATAGGCGTAGCCGGCGTTGGCAAAGAAGATATCGATGTGGCCGAGCTTTTCTTCGGCAACTTCGAACACCTCATCGACCGCTTCTTTAGAGGAAACATCCTTTTGAAGAATATGCAGGCTGTCGCTCTCATAGGACTTTAACACATCCACATTTTTGTCAACGCAGAGGATGCGGTTGTCGCCCTTTAAGATAAGCTTCAGTACTTCAAGACCGATGCCGCTGTTGCAGCCTGTCAGAACGATTGTTTTACCGGTTATCATATTATCCCTCCTGTCAGGATTATGATAACAGAGAACGGATAATAAAACAATAATTTTTAACTGAATATGTTACGGCAGATAAACTTAATTTTTTCCCCGATTATTGTCTGCTGATTGTACTTTTGCACAAATAAAGCGGTAAATTTTAGCTACAAAATGTCAAATATTACTTGTAATAACAAGATATTTTTGGTAAGGTAATAGTGACTCTAAACAAATATTCAGGAGGAGAAGCTATGGACTTGTTGAAACGGATAATTGCCTTTTTAACGGCCT
>JAAYOZ010000079.1 GCA_012520115.1 Clostridiales bacterium
CAATCACCGGCGTAAAATAAATTTAAGCGACAGGCATAACCTGTCGCTTATTATTTGGAGTATTCCGATTACAGTGAAAGGGTGAAAGAGATTATTGCGGTAGCATGGTCAACCTTAATCAGTGTGTAGCTTGCCTTATTAATGTTGAGATAAATATTCAGCTTGTAGGTTCCGCCGGTAATCTCATAGGTTGTCTTGTCAATAATGACTTCAATCGAAGCGTCCTTATAGTCGGCGGTTACGCCCTGCTCAACACCGCCCTCGAATTTAACACCGGGAACGCCTGCGGCTATATCCTTAATGTTCTCAACGACCGGGAAGAATCTGCCGGTTGAGCCTTCAAGGCTCTTCTTAGGATTGATATCATCCTTGGGCTGGATTTTCAGGGTGTATGTGCTGCCGTTATCCTGGATTGAGAAGCTCTTAATATCATCCGGGAGAACATTTACTTCCTGGTCATCATAGGGAATAGGCTTGCTGTCGCTGACTTCATAGTTGCTTTTAACAAGAGGTGCAATAATACTTCTGATAGTACTAACAATTACTCCGCTGTCATTGCCGTTCAAAGAAATCTTTGACAGCTCAACGCTCTCTTTGCCACGAAGTTTGTTGGCCTTTTTGGTAGCGGCTGTTGCCTTATTATAAAGGTCGGCGATATCCTTCTTTGAGCTCTGATTATTAAGCGTTCCGCCTGCAGAAGCGGTCGTAGCTGTGGGGTTGTTGTCACCGTCAGCGGTTGTCTGTTCCTCGGGAGTCGTAGCGGTTTCGCTTGTGTCAGTATTTGCCTGTGTTTCGGCTGTTGTATCGCTTGTTTCGCCTGCGTCTACGGTTGTTTCAACAGTAGTTTCAACTGTGGTTTCATCGTCGCTCTGTTTCTTACCGCATGAAGCAAGAGTTACAACGATGGTAAGAATAAGGAACAATGCTATTAGCTTTTTTTTCATTTTATTTCCTCCTATGAACATGCTGCAAAATATGTACAGGGGAATCATAGCACATTTAATGAATTTTGTACAGTATTTCTTAATTACAAAATAAGACAGATATAATAATGCCGATAAGCTCATACCTATCGGCATTAATCTTATTTTCGGCTTTATTGCCAGTCAAGGAAATCCTTAATGTATTTAAGAGTATTATAACCGTACTGAACGCCGAGCTTTGCGTTTTCAATGCCCTCAAATTCGATTGAAACATAGCCGTTGTAGCCTGCGTTTTTGAGTATGGAAAGGCACTGAAGCACGGGCACTTCGCCATGGCCTATGATTGCGCCCCTTAAATAGTTGCCGGCAGCGGTCTTAAAGAAGCCGTTCTGAGGGGGCAGACCGTTTCCGCTCTTGATGTGAAAGTCCTTCGCATGGACATGGTAAGCATAGGGAGCGAGCCTTGCGACTGCAAGCTCCGGAGCCTCATCGGCGCAGAGGAAGTTGCCTATGTCAACGAGAATGCCGAAGTTATCATGACCTACGCCGTTTACAAGCTGCTCGACCCTTCTGCTCTCCTGGCAGAAGTAGCCGTGGTTCTCAACCATCGTGCGAACGCCCTTAGTTGCGGCGTATTCTGTAACACGCCTGCAGCCCTCGATAAGCGTCGGCAGGGCATCGTTAAAGCCCCTCTGGTGACGGTTTGCGGAATCATAGCCCCTCGTAGCATCGTGACGCATGCCCGATGCGCCTAAGACAGCGGCAATGTCAACCTCTTTTTTAAGCCTTTCGACCTCGGCGTCAAGATTGCCGTCACTGCCGTTTAAGAGGTCGGCGCCGATTGTATAGTTTACAATTTCCATGTCCTGCTTTTTAGCTTCCTCGGCGAGCTTTGCGGCGTATTCCTCCTTTGAGGAGCCGTCATGGGGATTAATGCCCGCAAACTCTATGCCTTCGCAGCCGATTTCCTTTGCAAGAGCAATGCAATCTATAAGGTTATATTCACCGGTTTTTGTAAGTTGTGAAAAGCTGTACGAGCTGACACAAATCTTCATAATAATTTCCTTTCAGCGTTAATTTCGGACTTAAGCCTTCAGAATCGCCTTAACGGCAGCGGCCTGACGTCTTACGTTCTCAGGGGAGGGGCCTCCGTAGGAGGTCCTGTTTTTTACGCAGGTATCAAGGCTTATAGCCTCGAATACATCCTCCTCAAAAAGCTCCGAGAAGCCTTTGTACTCCTCAAGGCTGAGGCTCTCAAGGTCCTTTGAGTTGCTGATGCAATAAGCCACAAGCGAGCCTGTTATCTTATATGCGTCACGGAAGGGCAAGCCTTTTCCCACAAGGTAGTCGGCGCAGTCGGTTGCGTTTATAAAGCCGCCCGCCGCCGCCTTACGCATATTCTCAGCATTTACAGTCATAGTTCTGAGCATGGGCGTGAAAGCTCTCAGGCAAAGGCTTACAGTATCAAAGGCGTTAAATATGGCCTCCTTGTCCTCCTGCATGTCCTTATTATAGGCAAGCGGCAGCCCCTTCATAACGGTCAGAAGGGTAGTGAGGCTTCCGAAAACCCTGCCCGCCTTGCCTCGGACGATTTCGGCAATGTCCGGATTTTTCTTCTGCGGCATAATGCTTGAGCCGGTGGAGAAGGCATCGTCAAGCTCAATGAACTTGAATTCGTGGGAGCACCAAAGGATAATCTCCTCCGAAAAGCGTGACAGATGCACCATAAGAATCGAAAGGGCGGACGCAAGCTCTAAGCAGAAATCCCTGTCCGAAACAGCGTCAAGGGAGTTTCTTGCCGGCTCGTCAAAGCCGAGTGTCTTTGCGGTCAGCTCCCTGTCGATAGGGTAGGAGGTGCCGGCCAATGCGCCTGCGCCCAACGGACAGACATTCATCCTCTTTTTTGCGTCAAGAAGCCTGCCCCTGTCCCTCAGGAGCATCTCAGCATAGGCGAGCAGATGGTGACCGAAGGTTACAGGCTGCGCCCTTTGAAGGTGGGTATAGCCGGGCATAACCACATCCGAATGCTGTAAAGCCAAGTCAGCCAGCATCTCAATCAGCTCATCGACGAGAGAGAGCAGACCGTCTGTTTCGTTTCTGAGTGTCAGCCTAATATCGACCGCCACCTGGTCGTTTCTGCTTCTTGCGGTGTGCAGGCGCTTGCCCGCATCGCCGATTCGCTCTGTAAGAATCCCCTCCACAAAGGAGTGAATATCCTCAAAGCTGTCTGCGATTTCGGTTTCGCCCTTTGCAATCTCATCTGCAAGACGGCGCAGACCTTCGGAGATTTTATCCCTGTCCTCTTTTGAGATAATACCGCACTCTGCGAGCATATCGCTGTGGGCAAGGCTGCCCTCGATATCCTCACGCCACATTCTCTTATCGATGCCTATGGATGCATTTATGTCGTTTGTAACCTTATCGGCTTCCTTTGAAAATCGTCCGGCCCAAAGCTTCATCTGAATTTCTGCCTTTCAAACGGATTTGTTATATCTTAGCCATTGTATCCCTTAAGAAATCAACGGCAATCTGAATATCCCTTGCAGGATTATCGCCGACCTCACGCTCAATGGTAAGGAAGCCCTTGTAGCCGATTTCCTCTAAGGCTTTCAAGTAGTTCGGGAAGTCAACCTTGCCTGTGCCGAGGGGAACCTCCTCAAATGAAGGACCGGTAACGATTTCACTCTTAGCCATGCCGTAGATGAGCTCAGGGTCCTTGTAGAAGAACTGAACGCCGTCTTTTGCATGGGTGTGAACTATGTAATCCTTCAGATTGTGAACGGCCTGCACGGGGTCATCGCCCGTAACCATTACAAGGTTAGCGGGGTCAAGGTTTACGGCAACTCCCCTTGAATTGAGTGAATCAAGGAAGGTCTTTAAAACTGCTGAGGTTTCGGGGCCAGTTTCGATAGCGAAATGAGCCTCAACGGAGTCTGCATACTCTGCAAGCTCATGGCAGGCCTCCTGTAATATCTTATATCTGTCGTGATTCGGGTCAGAGGGAACAACGCCGATGTGCGTTGTAACAACATCGGTTTCAAGCTCCTTGGCAAGGTCAAGGATTCTCTTGGATTTCTCAATCTTTTCAGGGTTCCTCTCCGGGAAGGCAAATCCGCCGCCGCCGAGGTCGCCGCAAAGAGCGGAAATTTTAAGTCCCAATGACTTGGTGTAGTTAAGGAAGTCACGTCTCTGCTCGGTGCTGAGATTCTCCGGTGCCATGGCTCCTCTTGTAGAATAAATCTGCACGCCCTGCACTCCCATATCAGCGGCCTTTTTAAGAGCCTCTCTGATGTCTACTCGGAAGCTGTCAGCGATAATACCGATAGGGAAGTTAGCCATATAAATCACTCCATTTAATATTAAAATCCGTTCGGATGTTGCTTAAATTATATACTCAGCAAACATAGCAGTCAATAAAATTAAGTCTTTTACTTAAAAGGATTCTTTTCTCTCATATGTAAAGCCGCAGTCGTGCAGAACCAGAAGCAGACCGCTTTTTACCTCTATGCTGCTGTGCTTTTCAGCAAAGCGGTTGCTGACCCCTATGGGAAAGCCCGAATCTACCATAGCCTCGTTAAGCGGGTATTTAAGCCCTCTCAGAGTTACCCCGTAAGAATAGTCCTTATGAGAGAATACGGACACATAGCCTTTAGCGTTCTCACCGAAAATGAGCCTTCCGTTTTTAACTCCCGTAAGCATAAAATCGGGAGCGTGAATATAGGCTTCACAGTCGTTGTCTATTAAGTGGGCAAGCAGCTGAATGTTAGCAAGCGTATGGTCAAACCTTGCCCCGCCGGTGCAGCCGAAAAGCTCAAAGCGTTCATAGCCTCTTTCAAGCCCTGTTTTCGCCTCCGCAAAGGTGTCGGTGTAGTCCTTGTCTACGCTCAGTCTGATAACCTCGTCGGAAAGGGAAGCATCAACACTTTCTCCCAGCGAATCAAAATCGCCAATAAGGATATCGGGTTTTAGCCCTAACTGCTGCAAATGCAAAAGCCCGCCGTCGGCGGCAATAATAATGTCACCTTCGGTAGGCTCTTTAAAATCGGGCGAAAAGCTGCCCGCTCCTATAATTATGCACTTATTCTTTTCTGTTTCCTGCAATTCTATCATTCCTTAAATCAAAATAAGGGTAGATTGCAAATTACTTCTTGTCCTTTTCACGCTCTCTTATAACAAACCTTGTAGGCGTGCCCTCAAGTCCGAAGACGGAGCGTATCTGGTTCTCCAGATACCTCTGATAGCTGTAATGGAACAGCTCCTTGTTGTTGACAAAGCAGACAAACGTTGGCGGTCTTGTGGAGGCCTGGGTGATGTAGAAAATCTTCAGCCTCTTGCCCTTGTCGGTGGGAGGCTGAACCCTTGCCTGAGCGTCCGCAAGCACGTCATTCAGCTTGCCCGTGGAAATCCTCAATGAGTTCTGATTGTCAACATATTTAATAAGGGAGAACAGCCTGTCTATCCTCTGTCCGGTCTTTGCGGAGATGAAAATAATCGGAGCGTAGGACATAAAGGCAAAGTCGGTCATAAGCTTTTTGCGGTATTCGTCCATGGTCTTGCCGTCCTTTTCGACAAGGTCCCACTTGTTCACCGCAATTATGCAGGCCTTGCCCTGCTCGTGGGCGATACCCGCAATCTTCGAGTCCTGCTCGGTAAAGCCCTCAGTTGCGTCAATGACAATAACGCAGACATTCGCCCTCTCTACCGCCATAACAGCCCTTAGAACGCTGAATCTCTCAAGTCGCTCGTCGACCTTTGACTTTCTGCGAAGTCCCGCAGTGTCAATCAAAATAAACTTGCCGTGCTTATTCGTTACGGGAGTGTCCGTGGCGTCCCTCGTGGTGCCGGCTATGTCAGAGACAATGACCCTGTTTTCGCCGCAGATGGCATTGATAAGTGAGGACTTGCCCACATTCGGCTTGCCGATAATAGCAACCTTTGTGATTTCGTCGTCCTCGTCATCACCTGCTTCATCGGGCAGATGAGCAATAACCGCATCCAGTAAATCGCCCGTACCGTGACCGTGCACGGCGGAAACGGCAATCGGGTCGCCTATACCTAAATTATAAAACTCATAAAACTCCGGCGGAACATCGCCGACAGAGTCCAGCTTGTTTACGCAGAGTATTACGGGCTTGCCGCTCTTTAAGAGCATGCTTGCAACCTCGCTGTCTGTCGCAACGGGGCCTGTCTTAATATCAGTGACAAATATAATTGCATCGGCACTGTCTATTGCAATCTGAGCCTGTTCACGCATGCTCGAAAGAATCACATCATTTGAATATGGTTCAATACCGCCGGTGTCGACCAGCATGAATTTGCGACCGAGCCATTCACAGTCGCCGTATATTCTGTCCCTTGTTACTCCGGGGGTGTCGTCAACGATAGCAAGTCGCCTGCCGCAAAGCTTGTTAAAAAGAGATGATTTGCCCACATTGGGGCGTCCAACAATGGCAACAACCGCTCTTGACATATCTCCACCGCCTTTCGTTTATTATTTTATCATTGCATTAATTAAGTCATAGCCGCTGTTATCTACGGCTTTTATCTTTACGCCGAGCTCCTTTTCCACATCCTCTAAAGTAAGGTTATCAAGAAAAACAAGCTCTGACTTTGATTTAAACATATTTATCGGCAAAAGCAAGGTGCTGTTAAGCTTTTTGCCTTTAAGCTGATTTATTATGTCTTGCCCGGTGACAAGCCCCGAAACAGTAATAGTGTGACCGAAAAAGTCATTGACAACACAGTGAACCTCAACTTTAAGCCCCTTGATTTTCTGCTGTGCAAGCTCACAAAGCCCGCTTATAAGCGGGTATGCCGCCTTTCCCGTGGCAATTGATACTGAACCTGGAGAGGGAAGTGCATCGCTGCTCATATCATTCAGAGCATCGATAAACTCCGACTTAAGCAGCGCCCACATACCCACGCCGTTTTCAAGCTGATGAAATTCACCGTAATACTCAGCATCGGGAATTTCCCTTCCTGCCTTTAAATAGAATTCATCGGCGGCGAATGCGAGCCTCTCCTTGCCGGAGGCTGTCAGCCTGTCGTTAAATCCCTCGACTATGTTTATTACACCCTCAGCCTCTTCCTTAGCGAAGGGTCTTAAGGGATGGAGCTTTTCCCTGAACCTTGTCAGCCCCACGGGTACGGCGGAAATGCTCTGCACCTGAGGATAGTACTCAGCCAATTTCTCAAGTGAGAAAAGCAGCTCATCGCCGTCATTTATACCGGGGCAAAGCACCAGCTGTGCATTGATTTTTATGCCCGCATCGGAAAAACGCTTTATGTTTTTCAGCACCTCGCCTGAGCGGGGATTTTTCATCATCTTTACCCGCAGCTCAGGGTTCATTGTGTGAACCGATATGTTTACCGGGCTGATTTTCATCTCTATTATACGCTCAACCTCACGCTCTGATAGATTTGTCAGCGTAATATAGTTGCCGAAAAGGAAGGAGAGCCTTGAATCGTCATCTTTAAAATAAAGGCTCTCACGCATACCCTTGGGCAGCTGGTCTATAAAGCAGAAAATGCACTTGTTTTCACAGTGCCTGTGCTTATCCATCAGGTATGTTTCAAAAATCAGTCCTAAATCTGCGTCGGCGCCTTTTATTACCCGGGTTAAGTAGTATTTGCCCTCTGAGGTTTTATAGCCTAATACGGGATTTTTGCTCTTTGAATAAAACTGATAGTCGAGCACATCGTCGATTTTATGGCCGTTAACAGTCAATAAAATGTCGCCTTTATTAAGCCCCTTTTTGTAGCAAGGGGAGTTCTTTACGACACCGGAAATCAGGACAGCCATACAAACCTCCGTAAACAACACTAAAAAGGCGGGGAAGGTAACCCTTCTCCACCTCTTAAACGCTAAGACAAAGAATTAATCCTCAACCTTTACAACTTCTCTGCCGTTATAATAACCGCAGGCGGAGCAAAGTCTGTGAGACCTTTTAAGCTCGCCGCACTTAGGGCATTTTTCAAGTGTCGGAGCAGTCAAAGTCCATGTGTTTGCACGTCTTTTATCCCTTCTTGCCTTAGAAACACGTCTTGCAGGTACTGCCATATCTAAAAACCTCCCTTATCATGCTGATTAATCATCGTTCAATAGCTTTGCCAAAGCCTCAAGCCTCGGGTCAACAGCCTTTTTGCAGGAGCAATTACCGTCGTTCAGGTTTGTGCCGCAATTCGGACAAATGCCTTTGCAATCCTCAGAACATAAAAATGTTACGGGCATTGACAGCCAGATATCCTCAGCCAACAAATCGTCGAGATTGAGCTGGTAAGAAGGAATAAACAGACGCCTGTCGTCGTATTCGACATCCGATTCTTCAGCTTCATCTTCATTGCCGATCAGAAGAATGTGCTCCGATGGCACAGCCATTTGTCTTTCAATATCCGAGGCGCATCTGTCGCACCGAGCCGAATAAGTAAACTCCGAGAGTGCGGACAAATAAACAATGCCGGTGCGGTTAAAGACCTTACCCTTTGCCTTTATCGGGGAAAAGGGATTGTCCTCACCCTCTGGCACGTATGACGACATTGAAAATTCATAGTTAAAGGGCAAAGAGAGATCTTCATTATTAAAAATCGGTGTAAGATCTATCGTCACGCCCATCACTCCTGAAATATGTGCAGAGAACATTATATAATTACAGATTGCTTTTGTCAACAAAAAAATACATCTATTACCTTTATATATAAATTGTTAAAATTAAAACCGCAATTCCCGTCCCGCACATTAATTAAGCATATAATTCAATCGATTTTATAAGAGCCTCAGACCTCGAAGAAATAACCCTCAGCATCATAGAATCAGTTTCAACGCTTAAAGGGAATATTCTCATATTGCCGATTGTGGTACCCTCGAAAACTCTGTAATTATTATTCTCCTCAGAGTCGCTTATAATCTGAAAGCCCTCGACTCGCTGACCCTTTTCTATTTCCTCTTTAATAACAACATAAGATATCTTTTGCTTCTTTTCAAGCTTTATGCTTATTTCGCACTGACTTTTGTCCTCGTTTATATCCCGTCTTGAAATTTCGGCGCCGTCTGCTAAATTGACAGCGAAGGTACTCCTGATTTTATCGCCCAGCTCCTTTAAGCGCAGAACATCCCTTTCGTCAAACCTGCCATCGGGAGTAGGGGGAATATTAAGGTTAAAGGTGCAGTTGCCGCCCACTGTTCTGATGTATGTATCAAAGAGCCTTTTAAGGGAGTGCGGCTCCTCGTCCTTATGATAGAACCAGCCCTTGCGGATTGACATATCCACCTCGGCAGGGCAGAAAACAAGCCCCTTCGAGTACATAATGTTTGACAGTGAGCCGATATTATGATCCCAGTTATACATATATGAAAGGTCGCCGGAAAGGGGAGGGTTGACGGGGAAAATATTCTTATTTCTGTGGCAAAGCTCATGTGGCACAACTGCCCATTCCGCATACCTTGATGAGCCCTGCTCATCGCCACACCATCTGATATCCGGGCCGAAGTCGCTGAAAATAGCCGCATTTGGCTGATATTTGCGAATCAGTTCAATATAGCCGTCAAAATCATATTCCTGCTTTTTGCCGTTAGGCCCTTCTCCGCAGGCACCGTCAAACCAGACGTAGAAAATCTCGCCGTATTCAGTTAAGAGCTCAGTCAATTGAGCCTTGTAATAATCGTTGTAGGCTTCGCTGCCGTAGGAGGGCGCATTCCTGTCCCAGGGGGAAAGATAAAAGCCGAACTTTATGCCGCCTCTTTCGCAGGCCTCGGCACACTCTCTGACCACATCGCCCTTGCCGTTCTTGTAAGGGCTGTTTCTTATGCAATGCTCTGTCTGCCTTGTCTGCCACAGGCAAAAGCCGTCATGGTGCTTTGCGGTCAGCACAATACCCGTCATTCCCGCAGATTTTACAGCCTTAACCCACTGGTCGCAGTCGAGCCTTACGGGGTTGAAAATAGCCGGGCTTTCTTTTCCAGTACCCCATTCCATGTCCGTATATGTATTGACTCCGAAATGCACAAAGGCATAGAAATTGTGATTGTTCAGCATATTAAGCTGTATTTTGCTGGGTCTTACATTTGCGGCGGCGGTCAGAAAGTCCTTCATAGATAGCCCCCATAAATTTCAAACTAAATTCATATTAACCGACTTTTGGTAAAAACTCAATATATCAAGGGCTGTAAATAATTAATAATCAATTTGGACTTGCCAATACTGTAAATCTGTTATATAATATCAAAGGCTTGAAAGCTACAAAAAAGACATTATGCACCCATTTTCTGTCATGCGGCGTGCAGGTCCTGTGCGGCAGAGCGCCGCGAACCATGTCAGGCGGGGAACCGAGCAGCATTAAGCGGTATGCCTGTGCGCCACAGCCCGCCTGTACGCCGTATGACCGAGAGTGGGTGTTGTTTAAATAAAGAATTTCAGGGTAAAGGTTGGCTATGCCGCCCTTTGCCTTTCATTTGTAGGATGGGAGGGACTGTTTTGTATAAGGTATTGTACAGAAAGTGGCGTCCATCCTCTTTTGCTGATGTTGTAGGTCAGGAGCATATAACCGTAACCTTAGCAAATGAAGTTAAAGAGAACAGATTAGCCCACGCATACCTGTTCACCGGCTCAAGGGGAACAGGCAAGACCACCTGCGCAAAGATTCTTTCAAAGGCCGTGAACTGCTTAAATCCCGTAGACGGCAATCCCTGCAACAAATGTGAAATCTGTGTCGGTATTGACAAGGGTACGATTCTTGACATAGCCGAAATAGACGCAGCCAGCAACAGGGGTATAGATGATATCAGGGCCTTGCGTGAGGAATCGGCCTTCACCCCCGCAAAGGCAAAATTCAGGGTATATATTATAGACGAAGTGCATATGCTCACAATCGAGGCCTTTAATGCGCTCTTAAAAACTCTTGAGGAGCCGCCCTCACATGTGATTTTCATACTTGCCACTACTGAAGTGCACAAACTTCCTTCAACGATTATTTCCCGCTGCCAGCGCTTTGATTTCAGACGCATTTCCCCCCAGAGCATTGCACAGAGGCTTGAATATATCGCAGAGTCGGAAAACTCAAAAATCACCCGTGACGCAGCGCTGCTCATAGCAAGAATAGCCGACGGCGGTCTGCGTGACGCTATCTCCCTGCTTGACAGGTGCATGTCGACCGACGGAGTGATTACCGCTGAGGTCGTTGCCAATGCGGCAGGCATTGCCGGCAGGGACTATCTTTTCAAAATGTCCGAGGCTATCTGCAATAAGGATATCCTATCACTTTTGTCCCTCCTTGACGAACTTCACAATTCGTCCCTTGACAGCGACAGGCTTATAACCGAGCTTGTTACGCATTTCAGAGATATAATGATAGTCAAAACCGTTGACAGGCCCCTTGATTTCATCGTCTGCACAGAGGAGGAGTTAATTAAGCTCAAAGCTTTAGCTGACTCGCTCACAGAAGAGGCCATTTTCAGAATTATAAACATCCTAACCGAAACGGCAGAAAAGCTCAAACGCAGCCCGAACAGACGGGCGCAGGCGGAATTGGCCCTTATAAAAATCTGCTCCGAGCGTGACGAAGGGGATATTGACAGCCTGCTTCAAAGAATAGCCGTGCTCGAAAAGGAGATAGACTCCCTTAAAAAGAACGGCATTACCGTCACACCGGCGCAAAACACAATAGAGCCAAAAGCAGAAATTAAGGACGCTCATCAAGAAGCAGCTCAAACTGTGAATGATGACGAGGCAGACTCAGCAGAGTCTGCTCCCTTTGAGCTTGACAATGAGCTGTCCTTTTTTGATGCCGCAGGAAGCGAATCAGACAATCAGGGCGTACCGTGGGATGAAGATTTAGCACCGCCGCCCCCCGCCTTTGAGGACGCCCCGCCCTTTACAGACAGCCCTCCCGATAACTTCCCCTCAGATGAGGGCAGCTTATTTGATAATACCGAAACCACAGACGATACTCCCGAAGGCGAAGCCTTTGTCCCTGTTGAAATCGACGATATGCCCTTCTCAGACGGCGATAACGAGGCCTTACCCTTCTCCGAGCCTCAGGATAATGCAGACATTGTTTTAACCGCAGAAATGTGGAATAATATAACCTATGAGATAGGCAAACAGTGCCCGCCGCTAATCGGCATACTCGGCTCAGCAAGCGGACAAATAGAGAACGGCACCCTTGTAATAAGAATCGGCAGCGAGATATTCTGCAATATGTGCACAAGCACCTTCTCAGAGCAGATTCACAAAGCAGTTGCAAAGGCAACAGGCAGAAATATAAGAGTAAGGTTTATTTAGCCTTCTCATTAACTGATATTTTCGGAGGTATAAAATGAAAGCCAGAATACCAAACGTAGGCGGACAGAATAACATGATGCAGCAGATTCAAAAGATGCAGGAGGACATGGCCGCAGCCCAGACAGCGGTTGAGGAGTCCGAATTCACCGCAAGCGCAGGCGGCGGACTTGTAGAGGCCACTGTCAACGGCAAGCACCAGCTCACAGCCATAAAGATTAATC
>JAAYOZ010000004.1 GCA_012520115.1 Clostridiales bacterium
CCCCAGGACAGCACCGAGCCGATTGCGGCGGAGGTCATAGAGCAGCCGGAGGGCTTTAAAAAGAACTCCGTATCGATTTACGGCGAGTACACCGGCACAAAGGCCACATATACCGGCTTTGAGCCGCTGCCAAAGACCGATTTCAAAGTAACAGACCCCGATAACACAAGGGGACTGCCCGAAAAGCTCATCGGTCATTCCTACGGAGTAGCCAAAAACGGCAAGCCCAATGAGATTTCGGTGCGCTCTCAGGCCTTCTTTGACCAGAAGAAATACAACGCCATAACCCTTGACAACAAAACACAGGGCAAGGTGCTGTATCTTACCTTTGACGTTGGCTATGAAAACGGCTACACCGCAAAGATACTTGACACCTTAAAGGCAAAGAACGTACCCGCCATGTTCTTCTGCACCCTGTCTGAGATACAGAAGTACCCCGAGCTGATATCCCGTATGATTCTTGATGGGCATGTGGTGGGCAATCACACTAAAAACCACCCCTCCTTCCCGAAGATATCAAGGACGCAGATGATGCAGGAGGTCAAGTATTTTGACGATTTCCTGCGGGAGAAGTACGGCTATCATGCGCCGTTTTTCAGGTACCCCATGGGCGAGTACAGCGAAAGCGCCCTTGACCTTGTAAATTCCTTAGGCTTTAAATGCGTGTTCTGGTCGGTTGCCTATGCGGACTGGAACTTAGATGACCAGAAAGGCAAGGACTTCGCCTTCAACACGGTAACCTCAAGGCTTCACCCGGGAGCGGTCATACTGCTGCACTCGGTCTCGCCGGACAACGCAAACGCCTTAGGTGATATAATTGACTACGCAAGAAATCAGGGCTATGAATTCAAGCTGCTGCATAAGTAAAAAAATAAAGCCTTCGGAAAACCGAAGGCTTTTAGTATGTGGTTTTACGCCTTTTTCTTCTGGCCTCTGAACTTGATTAAAGCTCCTAAGCCGGTGGTGAAGACAAGGACAATTGCAAACAGCAATATTCCCTTCCAGGGCTCTTTGCCTTCCGGAGCGGAGATGACCGGATGGATAAAGCCCGCATAGGTCATAAAGCCGCAGGAGATAATGGACAGCAGCGGAATGACGAATCTCTTGAAGGGCGAGAAATCCTTTTCCTTTGCCATAACCGCAATAAACATCGGGATATAGCAGGTGTAGAGGAAGACTATCGGAAGCTCTGACGAGTCAAAGCCGTAGTCGCCTATCCAGCCCATAAGAGCGCAGCCGAAGAAATAGAACAGCCATACGCCGCAGAGTAAAAGACCGATTGCGGATGAGTTCGAGGGCATATCCGTAGCCTTGTCAACCTGCTTATAGGTGTCCGGCTTCGGGCCTTCGTCTCTTGATGCCAGAGCATACATAGCTCTTGTGGAGCCGACCATAAGGCCGTTAAGTGTGCCGAGGCAGGATATGATGACGAATACAAAGATAAGTGAGCCGAGTGTGCCGCCGAATACGTTCTTGAATGCGTTTGCTGCGCCTGCCTGACCGTCAGTCATAAGCTCCTCGGTGCTGACTGCGCCTGCAAGTCCGACATAGTAAAGGATGTAAACGGCAACTACGATGATTGAGCCGAGAACAAGAGCCCTGGGCAGGGTCTTCTTTGCATCTCTCAGCTCTGAGTTGATAGATGTTGCGATAATCCAGCCCTCATAAGCAAAGGCAACCGCAACAACCGATGTAAAGAGTCCGCCGCCACCGGATACCATTTCGCTTGTGGTCCTTGTGAAGTTCTCAACAGTGATACCTGTTGCAAGTCCCTTGATTGTGCCGACGATAGCCATAAGCACAAGGGGGATGAGCTTGATAGCCGTTGTGGAAACCTGGAACTTGCCCGCAATGATAGGAGAAAGAGCGTTCATTGCATAAACTGCGATAAGATAGAATGCCGCAATGGTCATGCATGTGCCGCCGACGATATCCTCGATTCCGAGAAGAACGCAGGTATATCTTGCGGAAACCCATGCAAGCACGGAAGTAAGAGCCGGCTGATAGATGGTAGCCAAGTACCAACCTATGTAGTAGCCGAAGGATTTGCCGAGAGTTGCTTCGGCATAGTCGATAAGACCGTTAACCTTCTCATACTTTCCTGCCAGGTTTGCAAAGGCATAAGAGCAGATTATCATTATAATGCCAACGATAAGCCAAGCCCAGATGCCGGTAAGAACATCGCCGCCCGTAGCTTTCAGGACGGCTTCAGCTTTAAAAAATACTCCGCTGCCGATAACGATTCCGATTACCATCGAAATCGCCATGGGTAAGCCGTACTTTTTTGAAAGCTTTGTCTCCATAGTCAACCTCCATTTTTTTAATTTGTCAGTGTTTCTCTTTATAAAAAGCTGTCAGATGTCAATAGAAAACAGCATAAAGAGCCAATAAATACTTTTTTATATTATAGTGTTAATGCTTTAAAAAGGCAAGACAAAAATAGTGTTTATTAGGAAAAATGAATAAATATTTCTTCTTTTTTGTAAATTTTAAAGCTATGGTTAATTCTTTTGTTTTGTAGTATAATGAAACTAAACACGACAAACAGGAGGCAAAACTATGGACAAGTTTTATATCGCCGCATTAAGGATTGACAGAAGAAACGAAAAGGCGCCTGGAGTGCAGAAGGTCCTGACCGAGTTCGGCTGCATCATCAAGATGAGATTGGGTCTGCATGAGGCCGGCAACGTCTGCTCTAATCAGGGACTTATCATACTTGAGCTGGCACCCGACACCGAGGAAATCGCAAAGCTCCTCGACACTCTCAACGCCATTGACGGCGTAACGGCGAAGCTTTTGGAAATATAAGAAGTCGAAACTAATAAAAATACAGCCTAAACGCAAAAAAATTTAAAATTGGTTGATTTTTTGTATTGACAAATAAAAATTCACAGTCTATAATGCTTTTCATAGCAAAGGCGCTGAGGGCAACTGCCCGCAGCGCCTTAAATGTTAATATGGGGTAATCGGTCAGGCTGCAATGCATATACTGTAAGCAGAGGTTTTGTCGCCCTGCTGCAGTAAGGCGAAAGTCTGCCGTTTAAGAAAGCTTTCTATAAAACCTAATGCGCACAAAGGCGTGTGTTTTATTGGCATCTTTGGATGAGGATAAAATACACGCCTTTAAAATTTTTAACGGAGGAATGTTTTATGAATGTGACAATGATGGTTGATACCCTATGGGTACTGCTTGCTGCCGTGCTGGTGTTCTTTATGAATCTCGGCTTTGCGGCGGTTGAATCAGGCTTTGCAAGGTCAAAGAATACCGTCAATATCCTGTCGAAGAACTTCATCGTCTTCGCCGTGTCGTCGCTCGGTTTTATGCTGTTGGGCTGGGGACTTATGTTCGGCGGAGATAATCCGGTCATCGGCACGGAAAACCTCTTTATCCTCGGTAATGCGAATCTGGATTTTTACGCCGATACCCTTACATCGAACGTACCCTTCTGGGGCAAGTTCTTTTTCCAGCTTGTTTTCTGCGGCACCGCCGCTACCATAGTTTCGGGAGCGGTTGCAGAGCGTATTAAGTATATATCCTTCATCGTTTTCTCCTTCGTGCTGACCCTTGTAATCTACCCGATAGTCGGTCACTGGGTATGGGGCGGCGGCTGGCTCGCTCAGCTCGGCTTCCTCGACTTTGCAGGCGACACGGTGGTTCACTCGGTCGGCGGCTGGGCAGCCCTTGCCGGAGCAATGCTTCTCGGACCCCGTCACGGAAAATATGATAAGAACGGCAAGCCCAATGCAATCCCCGGTCACAACATGTCCCTTGCGGTTATCGGACTCTTTGTTCTGTGGCTCGGCTGGTTCGGCTTTAACCCCGGCTCCACAATGAGCTTCCAGAATCCCGGTGACGTAATGCACATACTTGTGACTACAAATACCGCAGCCATTGCCGCAGTGCTTACGGCAACCGCAACAGCATGGATATTCATCGGCAAGCCGGACCTCGGCATGACCATAAACGGCTGCCTTGCGGGTCTTGTCGCAATCACCGGCAGCTGCGCCTTTGTCAGTGTTACAAGCTCGCTTATTATCGGAGCTGTCGCAGGCGTGATTGTTGTCTTCGCCGTACTCTTCTTTGACAGAATCAAGATTGACGACCCGGTCGGCGCAACATCCGTTCACTTAGTCTGCGGCATATTCGGAACAATCTGCGTAGGCCTCTTTGCAAAAGAGGGCGTAACAAGCCTCTCTACAGAAAACGGTCTCTTCTACGGCGGCGGCTTTAAGCTGTTCGGCGTTCAGCTTCTCGGCGTTGTCGCCGTCGGCGCCCTCGTCTTTGTCGCATCAGCCCTTGTATGGCTGCTGCTCAAGAAGACAGTCGGCATCAGAGTCAGCCTGAATGAAGAAATTCAGGGTCTTGACATCGGCGAGCACGGCAACAGCGCATATCCCGACTTTGCCATCGTCGAGCCCATTATGGCTTCTGACGGCGTGGCCGCTCCCGCTATAAGCGTGATACCTGCTCCGCCTGCCGCAAAAGCTCCTGTTGTAACGCCTGATGAAGCAATACCGGTCGTCAACAAGTCCCGCCCGGGAGCTAAGATGACTAAGGTTACGATTATAACCAATCAGGATAAGTTTACAGACATGCAGGCCGCCCTTGACAAAATCGGCATAACGGGACTGACTGTCACTAATGTACTCGGCTACGGCATGCAGAAGGGACAGACGGAGTACTACCGTGGCGTTCCCGTAAAGACAAGGCTTCTGCCTAAGGTACAGGTTGACATCGTTGTCTGCAAGATACCCACCGAAACGGTTGTCGACACCGTGAAGAAGGCCCTCTATACGGGCAATATGGGCGACGGCAAGATATTCATCTATGATGTTGAGAATGTAATTAAGATTAGAACAGGCGAGGAGGGCTACGACGCCCTTCAGGACGAAGAGGACGAATAAGCCTTACAAACAAAAGGGGAGCATATGAGCCTTGACTCAATATGCTCCCTTTTACGTTTAGCTTTGTATCATTTAATATATTCGTGCAGGGGTTTTACAAGGTAGACATTGTCAGGCAGCTTTTCGGTGGTGATATAGCCCGGCTCGCTGTTTATCAGTGCGGGAATGCGGTTTACGAGCGTTGCGCAGGTAAGCTCCACCGTTGCGGGGCGGTTTACTATGACCGTCGTGTCCGGCTCGCCGTAGAAGGTCCATTCGTTTTTGTCAAACTCTCCGGGAGCGTAAACCTTGCCGATGCACTGCGTCACAAGGGTAATGTCCTCTGCGGTCTCGGTGGTGACGACTGCGGACATGCCCGTTGCGTCGCCCGCCTTTATCGTCATGCCGAGGGTGCTTGACTGAAGGTCCTCAGTGTGGGTCATGGGAATGCACTTCTGAGTCTGTGAAACGACCGTAAGACCGAGCCTGCTGCAAAGCCAGCCGTTCTGGTTCCACATATAGCTGGGTTCGATTTCTCCCGCCTCGATTTTTGCCTTTATTTCCTCATAGCCGAGGTCATTATACTTGCCGATGTTCTCATTAAACTGTTGAATGGTGAGTCCCGCTCCGTGACCTTCGGCCAAGGCTATGCCGTAGTCCTCCACATTGTAGCTGCTGGAGCCTTCGATTTTCGTGATTTTGTGCATGGAGCCGGCCAAGGTGTCAATCAGCACTCCCCAGTACATGTCAGGATAGCCGCTGCCGGCTAAGGTGCAGCCGTTCTTTTTGGCGAGCTCGTCAAGCTCTTTTGTAATGGCAGGGGAGGAGTTCCATGGGTAAAGGGACTCTTCGCAGGTGGAAATGGCATTCACGCCGTTTTTGGCGCAGACTGAAAAGGCGTCTTTCAGGTCAATCATGGTGCTGCGGGTCGCAATCACGCAGACGTCGGGCTTCAATTCGGAAAGAAGCCTGTCCGCCTAGTCATGATGAGAAATCCTGACGCCTACATTTCCGCCGCCGATTATCTCGCCGATGTCCTTGCCGATAATATCGGGGTTCACGTCAAAGGCTGCCACAATATCGGCTCCCTTTTCGAGCAGATAACGCATAAGGTAAACGCTCATTTTTCCGCATCCGTACTGTACCGCTTTAACTTTTCGATTCATATAGATACCTCCATACGTTTTAGTATTGCCTTATTATGTATATTCTAACGCCTGATTTGAGTCAAATTTCAGATTATTTTCTGACAAAACTTTAAAATCAGCAGCTAAACCTCAATAATCAGCGGCTCATGCTTTGTGTAGGGGAGGAAAACATTCAGAATATGCTCTGTTCTGACCCTCATATAGCCCGTGGTGGTGCCGTCGGTGCAGCCGTACCATTCGTCTTTCAGCACATCCCTGTCAATCACGACCTGAATATTATTATCGGGGTCAAGCAGAGTGCTGAAAACGGTGGTAGCTCCCACTCTGGTACCGCACAGCTTTTCGAGAAGCTCCGGCGGCGCAAAGGACACACGTGAAATACCCAAGGCCCTGCTGAAATCCTTTGTGACAAAGGGCTTGTCGCCTGCCGTGACAAACAGATAGAAAGCGGTCTGCTGACGGTTGCACAAAAACAGAGTCTTGCACACCTTTACATTCAGCACCTCATTTATCCTTAGGCAGTCCTCCATTGTGATAGCGTCGTCATTGTCCACCCGCTCGAAGGGGATGTTCAGCTCACGCAGCGCAGCGCAAGTCTTTTTGTGTAAAGCCGTCTTGAACTCAGCAGGCTCTGTCGTAAATACTTCGCTTACATAAATCATTTTGTATCCCTCTTATGAAATTACTTATTTCTTTCCATTATAGCAGTTTTTTCTATATGTCCAAGCAGATAAAGGAATGCAAAGGCGGGAATCAGCAGTATATCATTGCCCGAAGCGGTTTTGTGAATCCCGAAGTCGTCGGGGTTTCTGGTTATTACGATTGCAGCAGAGGAGTCTTTGCAGAGCTTTGAAACAGCGTCGTCCTCTGAAATATGCACATTCTCTCGGAATCTTACGTCAATGAGGACGTTTTTGATGTTCGGACACTCCACTACAATATCGATGCACTCATCCCTTCTGCCGCCACGGAAATAGCCGACTGCCGTAGCCTGCTGATAGTAAAAAGCTGCAACATGCTTGTAGACCGAGGTCTCGACAAGCCTTTCCATCTCCGCAGGGTCGGAAAGCAAAGAATCGTTCATCAGCACGGCGTTTCGTATAGCCCCGTCCGCAATATATATTTTCGGTCGTGCCTTCTGCACCTTTTTGTCCCCCATATCCACAGGGCGGCTCTGAAAAATCAGGTTTACGCTTTCAAGATACTGAATATAGTTTTCCACCGTCGGCCTCGATATGCCGATTATCTCCTTTGCGATAGCGTCAATCGAGATTATATTTGACGACGAATTACAAAGATACAGGAAAATCCTCTCCAGTTCGCCGGAGTTTCTGATGTTGTACAGCCCGGGAAGGTCACGCCGCAGCACCTTGTAGAGGACATCCTCCCGCATAATCTGCTGCGCCATCAGGTCATTGTCGGACAGTGCAAGCTCGGGGAAGCCCCCTACCTGCAAATAGCGGTTGAAATGATTCTGAATCTTTGAAAGCTGCACCATGAGTCGGTTGCGCTCCTGCTGTGTCATGCCGGGCAGAGATGAAATCTTCAGGTTTTGAGGCAGCGCCGGACGCTCCATCTCCAGCAGCTCGCAGTACTCATAAAAGGACAGGGTCGGAACCTGTACAACAAGCCAGCGCCCCGCACCGCTTTCCCGATTGCCTCTGACGAGGGCGGGAATTGCCGTTTCCGTGGCGACCACCTGTGTGTCCGGCTGGATGTCATGGATTACTTTAAGCCACCTGTCCCAGTCCGGAGCATACTGTACCTCGTCAAAGAAGTAATAGCAGTCCTGCTCGGCGTAAATGTTCTCATGATAGCATTCCAGAACCTCATAAAAGCCGGAAAGCTTCAGCATGGGGTGATCCATGGAAATGTAGACGATTTTCTGAGGTGCAACACCTCTGTTCAGCAGCTCCCCAATCATCTGATACTGAATAGTGGTCTTGCCGGCTCTGCGTGCGCCTGTCAAAACAACCGCACGGCGCAGAAATTTCTGCTCGAGCCTGTTCATCGCCTCATAAAACGCAAATCTTTTGTAGCTTCCCGTCAGCTTCGGATTCACAACTCCGGTCTTCCACCACGGGTTATAGGCAGAAAGAACCTTCAGGATTCCCTCCCTGCTTGTAACCGCCATATTCCCACCACCTTTACCCGGATAATAGCCGAAATATCAATTTTTGTCAACTATAATTTAAAGTATACTTTATAAATTATCAAGCAAAAATAAATATTTTGCGATATTTACCTGCAAATAACAATATACAATACTTGCGTTCATGTAAAAAAAAGCTAAGGTTATGCACCAAAGCTCTCATAAACGACTATTAGTTTTGACTTTTGTCTTTGTCAAAGGCTCTCATTCTTTCGAGCATGAAAATCAGCCATGTGAACGACATAATAAAAATCGCCCGCTGCCAGAGGCCTGCGAAGGCCGGCAGGAGCTGCATCAGCACTGAAAGTAAGGTTGCCGCAAGGCCGACGGCTATGTCGGTTATGCGGTGCTTCAAGGCTTTTTCTATAAAGGCCGTTGAAATAGCAAGGACCGTGAACATAAAGCCCACAAGACTTGCGAAAATCGAATGCAGCTTATCCTCGAATGCGTCGAACTCG
Source organism: Clostridiales bacterium (assembly GCA_012520115.1). GTDB lineage: Bacteria > Bacillota > Clostridia > Oscillospirales > Acutalibacteraceae > DTU053. The sequence goes on from JAAYOZ010000004.1 coordinate 8,643, forward strand.
ATGCCTTCAACAATCGGCGCATGGCGGAAGACAGCTACCATAATAAGCCCAAAGCCGAAAATGCTCAGTAAAATCCTGTGAAACCACATTTTTCTTAGGTGCAGCCAGCCTTCTAAGATACTTGAAAGCCCTACAAGGACAAAGGCGGCGTTCATTATCCACGCATTCGGCGTACTCTGAGCGCCTAAGTGACTTGTGGTGTTCCTTATTATCGAATATGTATCAACGCTGAAGAACGGGAGCACAAGCATAACAGGCAGCAGCAACAGAAACGAACTCAGAAGGTATCTGAAATCGGCTGATTTCCTTTTCATTACCGCTCCCTCCCCGTAAATCAGGCGGCTGCTGACTTGGCCGGAGCCAGCCCGAATTGTTTCAGAGCTGACCCCAGCACTATGTAAACGCTTTCGTCTGAATTAAATCAGTCTTATTCCTTGGCTTCAGCCGGAGCTTTCTCTGCTTCTGCGGGAGCTTCCTCTGCAGTCGGAGCTTCTTCAGCGGGGGCTTCCTGTGCCTCTGCGGGTACTGCCGGTGCTTCTTCTGCAGGCGCCTGTTCTACCGCAGAAGCTGTTTGTTTATTTGATTTGCGGGCCTTGCGTAATCCCAGCACTCCGACAATCGCCAATGCGGCAGCGGCTATAAAGAAGAAGGCGGAATACTCCGGATTAGCACCGAACTCGCCGTCAATCAGGGTAACTGCGACAAGCAATGTGATAAAGACAGCGAAGGACAGCATCAGAATCGGCGTGAACAGTCCCTTTTTGATGACGCCCGTTTTATTGACTCCGAACAGGATCAGAATATATCCTCCAAGCAGTCCGATAGCATACAGACCCGGTGCGTCCTCAATATCGCCTATGACCATGAGTACCAAGGCTATCATGACACCCAGCAAGATCGGCAGAAAAACCGCCAGCTTTGAAGCTTTCTTCTTCATTAAAGACCATCCTTTCTTTTTTTGCCTTATTCAATAAACACCCTGACTTCACAGGCAGGAATGTTTGTTACTCAGTCGGTCTTTTCCTGATTCTCTGCAAATTCCCTCTCTGCGTCGCTTATGTCGGCCTTATAAAAAAGGTCCGGGCGGCGCTTATATGTCTTTATAAGGGACTGCTCCCTCTGCCACTTCTTAATATTTGCATGATGACCCGACAGCAGCACCTCGGGTACCTCTCTGCCCCTCCAGACGGGCGGTCGGGTGTACTGTGGATGCTCTAAAAGGCCGTTGTAATGGCTCTCGCCGGACACTGCCTCCTCACTTGAAAGCACGCCGTCTATCATCCTCGCTACAGCGTCGGAGAGTACAAGGGCGGGCATCTCGCCGCCTGTCAGCACATAGTCGCCTATGGATATCTCCTCGTCAATATACTCCTCAATGACTCTTTCGTCAACGCCCTCATAATGGCCGCAGAGCAGCACAAGATGGGGCTTTTTTGAGAGTTCCTTAACCTTTTCCTGCGTCAGAACACTGCCCGCAGGGGACATGTATATAAAATAGGGCTTTTCGGGCATGCCGTCTGCGCTGTTTTCGCCTGCGCTCTTGCGCCAGACATCCTCAAAGCAGCGGGCGATAGGCTCCGCCTGCATTATCATGCCTGAGCCGCCGCCGTAAGGGGCGTCGTCGACCCTGCTTTTACGCTGAGGCTCGGCATATGCCCTTATGTCCACGGCGTTTATGCTGATTAGCCCGTTCTTAATGGCCCTGCCCGTAATGCTCTCGTTAAAGACCCTTTCGCACATCTCAGGGAAGAGCGTCAGTATATCAATCCTCATCGTCAAAAATCCCTTTCAGCGGGCGGATTTTTATAAGAGAGTTCTCCACATCGGTTTCTATCACCACATCGGGAATGGCGGGGATAAGGTACTCCTTCTCGCCCCGCTTAATATGCCACACATCGTTGGCACCGGTCTGTGAAACATCGCTGACAGTGCCTAAGACCTCGCCGCTGTCTATGTCCCTGACCTCGCAGCCGATAAGGTCCTGAATAAAGTAGCTGCCCTTTGGAATCTCTGCGTCGTCCCTGTCAATGAAAAGCACGGTATTCCTTAAAACCGCCGCATCGTTCACATTGTCAATGCCCTTGAGCTTTGCTATGACAATCCTCTGGTGGACCCTCGCACGGCTCACCTCAATGGCTGTTTTACCGGAGTCTTTATATAAAACCTTAAAGGAAGCCAGAAAGTCCGGGCTGTCGCACCAGGGGTTAATCCTGACCTCGCCCTTTATTCCGTGGGTTCCTACAATTTGTCCGATTTCAAGATATTTTTTCAATACAATATCCCCCAAATGCAAGTATAGACGAAATTTTCCGACAAATTCCCATTTATTATAACATAAATTTTCTAAAAACTAAATAAAAAATTGCATTAAATTCATAAAATCTAAACAAAAAAACCGCAGCCTTTCGGCTGCAGCGGGTTGCGGGTTCCAATTCCTTGAGCTCTCAACTATGTTAAGAGTTTAGTCTGTAAAAAAATCGGGAAGTCAGAGAAATCAGTCGATTTCAACCTGAACCTTCATATCTCTGCGGTTTGCAGTCGCACGCATAATCATACGCAGAGCCTTAGCAATTCTTCCCTGTTTGCCGATAACTCTACCCATATCGTCGGGAGCGACATGAAGATGGTAAACAACAATACCCTCCTCATTCGGCTCGTCGACGCTGACGGTTACAGAATCAGGATCCTCAACAAGTCCTTTTGCCATTGTGATGAGCAATTCATTCATTTTCTTTTCCTCCTATTAGTGCCAAGTGGTAATATATCGGGCAAAGGCATAAGCCTCGAACCGCAATGCTAAGGGAGCAAGGCCGTTCTTGCTCCTTCATAGGCTGATTACCGAGATTATTCCGCAGCTTTTTTAAGCAGAGCCTTAACTGTGTCAGTAGGCTGAGCGCCGTTCTTTATCCACTTATCGGCCTTCTCAAGGTCGATTTTGATGTCAGCGGGCTCGGTCATAGGATTGTAATAACCGATTTCCTCGATAACTCTGCCATTACGAGGGGAACGAGAATCAGCAACAACAACACGATAAAAAGGAGCTTTCTTTGCACCCATGCGGCGCAGACGGATTTTTACTGCCATGAATTTACCTCCAAATACTCATATAAATAATTATATCTAAGAAACACTTTTGCGAGAGTGCTTTTAGCGAGATTACTTAAAGAACTCGTCAAGACCTGCGCCTGTCATACCGTAGCGGCGCATCTTCTTGGAGCCCATTTTGCCGTTGAGGCTCTTAAACAGCTTCTGCATCTGCCTGTGCTGATTGAGCACACGGTTTACGTCCTCAACTTTAAGTCCGCAGCCGGCGGCAATGCGCTTTTTGCGGGAGGGGTTAATGATTTCGGGCTTTCTGCGCTCCTGAGGCGTCATGGAGAGTATTATTGCCTCGGTCTTTTTAAGATGACTGTCGTCAATGTCAGTCTCCTTCACCTTTTTGTTTATGCCCGGAATCATCATCAATAATTCCTTGATTGAGCCCATTTTCTTCATTTCACGAAGCTGACTGAGTAAATCCTCAAGGTCGAACTTGTTCTTCATCAGGTTCTCTTCAAGCTCTTTTGCCTTCTTCTCGTCAAGGTTCATCTCAGCCTTCTCAATCAAAGAGAGAACGTCGCCCATGCCGAGTATCCTCGAGGCCATACGGTCGGGATAGAAAACATCCAGAGCGTCGAGCTTTTCGCCCAGACCCACGAACTTAATGGGCTTGCCGGTAACAGCCCTTGCGGAGAGTGCGGCGCCGCCCCTTGTGTCGCCGTCCAGCTTAGTAAGGACAATGCCGTCAATGCCGAGAGCCTCATTAAAGGAGGCTGCCACGTTTACGGCGTCCTGACCGGTCATTGAGTCGACAACAAGCAGAATCTCATGGGGCTTAACCTCTGCCTTGATGTTCTTCAGCTCGTTCATGAGCTGCTCATCAATGTGCAGACGGCCTGCCGTATCAAGGAACACATAGTCGTAGCCCTTGTCCTTAGCGAGCTTTATGGCTTCCTTCGCTATAATGACGGGGTTTTCGGTACCCATCTCAAAGACGGGAACGCCTGCCTGCTCGCCCACCACCTGAAGCTGCTTGATAGCAGCGGGACGGTAGATGTCGCAGGCTGCGAGCAGGGGATGATGCCCCTGATTTTTAAGCCTTAGAGCGATTTTTGCGCTGTGAGTCGTCTTACCTGAACCCTGAAGGCCGCACATCATAACGATTGTGGGCGGGTGAGGTGCAGAAGAAAGGCGGGCCTGAGTGCCACCCATCAAGTTGGTAAGCTCCTCATTGACTATTTTTATAACCATCTGAGCGGGGGTCAGACTCTCCATAACCTGTGAGCCTATCGCCCTCTCGGTGACGGTGGCCGTGAAATCCTTTGCCACCTTGTAGCTGACGTCCGCTTCGAGCAGTGCAAGGCGAACCTCACGCATTGCGAGCTTAACATCCGATTCGGTAAGCGTGCCCTTGCTTCTCAGCTTTTTAAAGGCGGCCTCCAGCTTATCCGAAAGACCTTCAAATGCCATAGTTTTCTCCTTATATTTAAAGCTTTTGCAATTATTCGCAAAGAGCCGTTGCTATCGATTTGATTCTGACCGTAGAGTCGTTAATCTCACGGGAAAGGCCGTGGTTAAGGTTGTATTCATTAATCTGTGCGGCGCAGGCGATGATTTCCTCAAGTCCCGCACGGACCTGCTCAAACCTTTTGACAAGACCGAGCATCTCCTCCATTTTGTAAAGCTGCGTTTCGGCCCTCTTTATGGAGTCACGGACGCCCTGCCGTGTAATGCCTACGTTTTCGGCGATTTCGGAAAGGGACAGGTCGTTGTTGTAATAGTCTTCAAGAAACTCCCTCTGCTTTTGGGTGAGCATGTCGCCGTAAAAATCCAGTAAAACTGAAATCTCTATATTCTTTGCCACCGAAAAGCCCTCCTGAAGATAGTTTGCTGTAAAGCAAATAGACTTTACAGCTTCGTATTATACTAAATCGTCCCTGTGTTGTCAAGGAACTTATTATATTTCCTCAAAATTCTATCAATCCCCCACATTTTCAGCATATATATGTTAATTGAGGCACATTAAAAAGTAAAGACGGGAAAGGGTGAATTTTATGATAACAAGAGGCTCCGACGACCAGCTGAACGAGCTTATTGCAACACTCAAGTCCTACGACAAAGATAAGCTGTCAGCCTTTGTTGACAGAAACTTAGATTCGCAGAAAAAGAAAAAGCTCGAAGAAATACTGTCCGACGAGAAAAAAATGAAGCAGATGCTGAATACGGATATGGGCAGGGAATTACTGAAAAAATTTGAGGAGGGGTAAAGAGACTAAGCCGTAAAGGAGTGAAAGCATGGATATAAACGAGTTATTGTCCTCTTTGAGTCCCGACGACATGGAAAAGCTCAAGGAGACAGCCGCATCGATGCTCGGCAAGGGCGATGAAAGTGATAAGGTCAGCTCCCTGCTCGACAGCTTCAGGGGCTCCGAAAGTGCCTCATCAAAGCACGACGATGACAATATGGGCAGCGATGCACAGATGGTAAGCGCCCTTGTCTCAAAAATAGGCGCAGGCAACGCAATGCCTCAGCTGTTGAAGGCGGTATCCGCCCTCGAAAACACAAAGAACATAAAGGACGCAAGGTCGGACTTTCTTTTTGCCTTAAAGCCCCTGTTAAAAAAGCAAAGGCACAGTAAGGTCGACGAAGCGGTAAAAATAATGCGCCTTTTCAGTATTCTGCCGATTCTAAAGAGCGATGACAGGTATTAACTTCGGCGAAAGGGGGCAGGTCAGATGAATGATAACGGCTCTAAGGGCCCTTCCTCCAAGGATATTTTCGAAATGCAAAGGGAGGCCGAAGAAAGGGTAAGGCGGATACAGCAGCAGGCAAAAAGGGCAGCCGAGCAGCTGAATGAGGAGCTGTCCGGGGAGAAAAAGACACCTCCCGCAAGCAGTCTTTCGCCGCTGCCCGGTGAGAAGAAGACGCCTCCCGCAAGCAGTCTATCGCCGCTGCCCGTCAGAGAGAGCGTGTCTTTGAGTGCGAGCGAGGACTTAAAGCGGTACAGGGTGTCATACAGAAACGGCTTTATAGGCAGGAACTACCCGGAGGCCTTTGAGGACAGGGAAGAAGACACAGAGCCTCAGGACGAAGGCCCTGAAAGGAGAGGTGACGGCGAGTTGAGGGAAAGGGATATTTATAGTGAAGCGCAGTCGGTGCATGTTTCAGTGCCTTCAAGGCCCGGCAGCAGGCGAGTCTCCGATTTTCTAAGCCCGGAGGATCGGGAGAAGGAGTTCAGAAAAAAGCATTACATATCAATGCCCACCGAGATTCCCGACAGATACAGGTATGTTGTCCCGGGCAAAAAAGCGGGGGACAGGGCGGATTTAAGGGATAAGCCGATGCACAAAAGAGGCGGAGCCGAGAGCAGAGAGGAGTCCGAAGCCGATCGCCGTCAGCCCCTTGACCTGCCCGACAGAGACAGGGACTCAGTTGACTTTAGTTTGGGTCAAAGCAAGGGCATAGCCTCCCTTGCTGGCGCCCTGAACCTCAATGCGAACGCCCTTGACAGCGATGAAATGCTGCTTTTGACCCTAATTTTGCTGCTCGCCGAGGAGGGAGCGGACATCGGCCTGATAATCGCACTGATGACATATTAGTGTAATTTGTTAAGGGGGAGGGTAGACAATCAAAAGGCAGACTTGCCTACACTGTCTTAGTAAAGGGGGGTACTGTTCGGCTCAAAAACCCTGCTACAAGGCAGGGTTTTTTGCTGCCCCAAACCAGCAAGCCCCCTCACAGACTACCTCCGCAAATATGCCAAAACCTCTCAACCCGCCAATTCAAACCCCGCACCCCTCCCGCCAAACCGAGGGAGACCACGCCTCGCCCTTTGCCGCCTCACGTCACACCCAACCGCCCCGCCCGCCTTGAGGTACAATCCCCCGCTCCGCACTCAGTCCTCCAAATCTGAACAAAACACCCCGCCCTGCCGTGGGCGAATCCCGCCCCACCCGCCGACACTCCCACGCCGTCTCTCCCACGTCTCACCTCGGCACCCAGCCCGCCGAGGGCGCACCCCGCACCGCCCCCGCAAGCAACCAACCCGAATTTCACATCGCAGCCCCGCCCGCCAACCCCTCTCCCGCCTCCAAGACGAAAGGGACGAGCCACCCTTTCACCGACCGCAAGTCCCCCTCGTTGTCGAATTTTGTCGCTTTTCTGCCCTCATGGAAAGGATAAACCCGTCAACCGTCTATTGCACGCACGCAGATACCAAGCCCGCCCTGCCGTGGGCGAATCCCACCCGCCAGCCAGCTCCCCCACGCCGTCAACACTTAACCAACCGCCCCTCCTGCCACTGCGAGAGCAAACCCGACCACCCGTTGACCCGCCCAGCACACCCTCGTTGTCGAATTTTGTCGGCTATTTTCCTTCTTTGCTGTCGGAAAAATTAAGTATCCCTGTCAGCCGTTTTACTCGGCAAAATAATTTACTTTTTGTTTGACACGGCGGCATTATTTGGTTAATATGAAGTAAAAGGAGGGATAATATGCTCGATTCATTATTAGCATTCAGGGAACAGAGGATGCTTCAAAGACTTTCCGAAGCCATGCGTGGGGCATATCCGGTTCACGCCCCCGGTACCTCACCCATAACCAAGCTTGTCGCCATGGTGGTCGTCATATCGGAGCTTTTAGGCGCACTGTTTTTCGGCTATCCGCAGACCCCGAGAGGCCAGGCAATAAACCTTGACGAGTGGGAGCTTGTCTGGAGCGACGAATTTGACGGCGAAAGCCTTGATATATCCAAATGGAAGAGCTGCTACGGCAATATACCGAGAAGAGGCGGCTTCTGGGACGACGACCAGTCTTTCGTACAGGACGGCAATCTTATCATCAGAACGGAATATAAGGAGAACGGCCGCATGGGCAGCGGATGGTACACCGGTGCCATTGAGACAAAGGGCCTTTTCGAGCAGCAGTACGGCTATTTCGAGGTAAGCTGCATCTGCCCCGGCGGCGTAGGCCTCTGGGCTGCCTTCTGGATGATGAGCGACGGTGTGTTCGCCACTCCCGACGGCACGGCAAATGACGGCGGAGAGATAGATATTTTCGAGTCCTTCTTCTATAATCAGGGACGTTCCCACGATGCAATCAGTTCCGCCGTTCACTTCGACGGCTACGGGGATGCGCACCAATCCGTGCTTGTCGGACATTACAAGGGCAGGAACATCTATACAGAGTACAACACCTACGGCCTTGAGTGGAACGAAAACGAGCTTATCTTCTATGTAAACGGTGTCGAGACCGACAGGCTCACGGGCAAATGGGTGCCGCATGTCGCCGAGTACCTCCTTCTCTCCGTTGAGGTTGCTGGACAGGTCAAGAACATAAACGGCGCCGAAGTGCCTGTTCTGGACCCGAACAACAATATAGAAGACAACGATATGAGCATCTTCCCCCTTGACTTTAAGGTGGACTATGTCAGGGTATACCAGAGAAAGGATGCAATAGCCTGATAATAAAAAGTTGACAGAGTAAAAGCCAAAACCCCTGCTGCATGCAGGGGTTTTTTGTTTGGACTCAGGCCTGAAAAAAGTCCATATACATAAAAAACTGCCGAAAATTGTGCAGAAAGCATAAAAATTTTCAGTGTTTACATGTGTTTGTACTTAATATCTACCAAATGTAAAATCTAACCCATTAAATCCCGTAATTACGGGATTTTTTCATCTTGTTAACAAAAAGTTTATAATTTATAAACAAATATAATCAATTTATGGGGGTTTTGGGGAGATTCTTGGGAGGTTTCGGGATTATCATGTGAACACCTGGAAAAAAATGTCCAAAAACTGGAAAATAGGAAGATATGAGCCGAAATAGATAAAATTCTGTATTTTGCAGCAATTTTCTTGTGTCACTGATGTTTGCACAGTTATAAGCAGACCGGTTAAAGGGACCGCCACCTTTTCCGGCTTTTTTCAACTTGTGAACTAACTTCCTCAAGTACATCTTGTCAGCTGCTCAGTACAATACCTGAATTTGCAAAAAAATTCGGAATTTAATCTTTTCTCAGATAAAAGCCGCTGCCTGCCATCGGCTGCACGGTCTATGGCGAATATCCCTGCACCCGCATAAGTAATAGCGGATAATTTTTGCGACTGTGAAATCCACTGTATATTGCTGACAAATGAATTCGACCGAATTGCGGGGCTGTTTTCCCGAACTGACAGATAAGTGTTCTTGTTTCCGGAAACAACAGGCTTGCAGAAAGGAACAGTCATTTGTAAGGCATATAACAAACTTTAGGAGGTAGTAACATGACTGAATGTAAAAAGAAAAAAGGCTTGAACCATACCTTTACTAAAAAGGCAATCTTATTCCTTATGGTCCTGTCCCTTATGGTCGGATTCTGTTCGCTATATGCAAGCGCCGGTGTCATTTATCTTGATGATGACGATGTTGTAGTATATAGCGATGTTAAGTTCAAGGAGATAGCGAGCGGAGGCTCTCATACGCTCGGAGTGGGCATGGACGGGCTATTGTATGCCTGGGGC
>JAAYOZ010000080.1 GCA_012520115.1 Clostridiales bacterium
AAATCGTGATATTGCCGATTTCCCCGCCGATTTTAGGGGGAAGAACACCGATGTCGTCAAGTATGAAGTTTTCAATCTGCTCTTCCAGTTTGTCCGGCAGCTTGTAGCCGTCGGACTTGAAAATCTTAATGCCGTTGTATTCGCAGGGGTTGTGCGAGGCGGAAATCATAATGCCCGCATCATAGCCGTACTCCTTGACGAGATAGGCCACGGCGGGAGTCGGCGCAACGCCTATCATTAATACATCTGCGCCCGCAGAGCAAAGACCCGAAGCTAAGGACGAAATCAGCATATGCGTGGACTTTCTTGTGTCGCCGCCTATAAGAACCCTCGGTCTGTAACAGCTGCCCTTTGACAGAAGGGTCGCAACTGCTCTGCCTACGCCTAATGCAAGTTCGCATGTTATGTCACGGTTCGCAATGCCTCTGGCACCGTCTGTTCCAAATAATCTTCCCATAATATCCTCCGAAGCAAATCAGAGGGAAGGTTCCCCCTATGTAAGCTTCCAAAAAAATCAATTAAAATGGTATAACCATATAATTTTATGTCAATAATACTTATTTTATAACAAAATACGATTATTTCTGACCTAATATAACAGCTGTTGACCCTCTACGGGGATGCCGAGATGAGAGTATGCGGCGCTTGTGACTACCCTGCCCCTCGGCGTTCTGCTGATGAAGCCCAGCTGCATAAGGTACGGCTCATAGACGTCCTCTATCGTGATGGCCTCCTCGCCGATAAGTGCGGCAATGGTCTCAAGACCCACGGGGCCGCCGCCATAGATTTCGATTATGGACTTGAGCATTCTTCTGTCTATGCTGTCAAGTCCCAGCTCGTCAATCTCCATTCTGTCAAGGGCCATCCTTGCGTCCTCTAAGGTGATTACGCCGCTGCCCATGACCTCGGAGAAGTCCCTTGCCCTCTTCAAAAGGCGGTTAGCGATTCTCGGTGTACCTCTTGAGCGGGAGGCTATTTCTATTGCCCCCTCCTCGTCGATTTCAATACCAAGTATGCCCGCACTGCGGGTCACTATTCTTGCAAGCTCCTCCGGGGTGTAAAGCTCAAGACGCAGAATCACGCCGAATCTGTCCCTTAACGGGGCGGTCAGCTGTCCGGCCCTTGTGGTGGCTCCCACAAGGGTGAATTTAGGCAAATCGAGCCTTATGGAGCGTGCCGACGGGCCCTTGCCTATGATAATGTCAAGGGCATAGTCCTCCATGGCCGGATAAAGGACCTCCTCAACGCTTCTGTTGAGCCTGTGGATTTCGTCTATGAACAGGACATCGCCCTCGTTGAGATTCGTAAGCAAGGCAGCAAGGTCGCCGGACTTTTCTATGGCGGGGCCTGAGGTTATGCGTATCTGCACATTCATCTCGTTTGCTATAATGCCCGCAAGTGTGGTCTTGCCGAGACCCGGAGGGCCGTAGAGAAGTACGTGGTCAAGGTTCTCCCCTCGCTTTTTGGCGGCCTCCATATAGACCTTCAGGTTCTCCTTAGGCTTTTCCTGTCCTATATATTCATTCAGGGTCTTAGGGCGCAGAGTGGACTCCACATCCTCGTCCGCCGCCACAAAGCCCGGTGCTACCATTCTGATATCGTTTTCCTCGGGCAAATCATCCTACCCCCTTAGCCAAAAGCTTTAGTGCCTGCTTGATAAGCTCCTCGACACTGAGTGAGGGGTCAAGGGAGCAGACCGCCCTCGAAGCCTCCGCCTGCATATAGCCCAGTGAAACAAGGGCGCTGACGGCGGTTGCGGCGTTTTCGTTGTCATTAACACAGGATACGGCGGCAAGCTCTGCGGAAATGCTGTCTGATGCGAAGCTCGATACCGTTATTTTGTCCTTCAGCTCCATAATTAAGCGTTGGGCTGTCTTTGCGCCCACTCCCGGCGCTCTTGTGATAGCCTTGTAGTCGCCGGAGGCTATGCAAAGGGAGAGGGAGTCGGGGTTAAACTCGGATAAAACCGAAAGGGCGACCTTAGGACCAATGCCTGAAACGGTGATGAGCAGCTTGAACATTTCCAGCTCCCGCATGGTGGAAAAGCCGTAAAGCTCTACTGCGTCCTCCCTGACGCTAAGATGTGTGAAAAGGGTGATTCGCTCGCCCTTTTTTGCCGTCTGTCTTAACGTATTAACGCTTGTATTGCATTTATATCCGACTCCGGAGCAGTTGACTGCAATTGAGCTTGCGTCAAAATCAATTACTTCGCCGGTAAGTGAATAGAACATTTTACACTTCCTTTCCTAAGGCACTTAAAGCATTGTTCTGCTTGCCCTTTGAATAAGTGAATTGGCGGAGCTTGAATGGGCGTGGCAGATTGCAAGGGCCAAGGCGTCTGCGGTGTCGTCGGGCTTAGGAACGGCGTCGAGCTTTAATAAAACCCTTGTCATCTCCTGCACCTGCTTTTTGTCCGCCCTGCCGTAGCCGACCACGCTCTGCTTTACCTGCAAGGGCGTGTACTCGAAAATCTCAAGCCCCTTTAACTGTGCCGCAAGGACTATTACTCCCCTTGCCTGACACACATCTATGACGGTTTTGGCGTTGGTATTGTAAAAGACCTTTTCTATGGCCATTACCTCTGGTTGACAAGCGTCTATGACCTTAATAAGGGTCTCGAAAATAAGCTGAAGGCGCTCGGAAAAGGGAGCGCTTGCTTTAGTCTGCACGGCTCCGAAATCAACCACCTTGAAGCGGCTCTGATTATAGTCGATTACGCCATAGCCGACTATGGCATAGCCAGGGTCAATACCAAGCACCCTCAAGCAAAGCACCTCTTACACTTACAGTATTTGCTAATTAACTGAGATATTATAGCATACATAGACTCAAAACACAATGAGCTCGGCGCCCTTGCCCCTAAAACGTTAAAGGAGCAGCCGTACTGCTCCTTGTTGTTTAGAAAAGGCCTGTGATACTGCCGTCCGGCGCTATGTCGATATTCACTGCAGCAGGGGTTTTGGGCAGACCCGGCATTGTCATAATGTCGCCGAGCAGCGCAACCGCAAAGCCTGCGCCTGCTGAGAGACGCACATCCTTGACCTGAATCTTAAAGCCTGTGGGTTTACCTAACTTTTTCGGGTCGTCGGAGAGTGAATACTGTGTCTTTGCAACGCAGACAGGCAGGTTGCCGAAGCCCGCTTTTTCTATATTCTCGACAGCCTTCAAAGCGGCGGCGGAATATTCAACGCCGTCGGCTCTGTATACTTCTGTCGCTATCTTTAAGAGCTTGTCCTTTATAGAGCCGTCAATATCATAAATGGGCTTGAAGCCGTCGATGTCCGCACTGTCGGCTATCTCGCAGACTGCCTTTGCAAGCTCTGCTGCGCCCTCTCCGCCCTTTGCGAAGCCCTCGCAGAGTACGGCCTTTACGCCTAAGGTCTCACAGTTGGAAATAAGGGTGTTAAGCTCCGCATCCGTATCCGTGCCGAAGCGGTTTATTGCAACAATCGGGGTTACGCCGAACTTCTTTACGTTTTCTATATGGGTCTTGAGATTTACAAGTCCCTTTTCAAGGGCGGGGATGTTCTCCTCACTCAGCTGCGGCTTTAATACTCCGCCGTTATATTTAAGTGCCTTCACCGTTGCGACTATGACGGCGCAGGCGGGCTTGAGTCCTGCCACTCTGCACTTGATGTCAAAGAACTTTTCGGCTCCGAGGTCAGCGCCGAAGCCTGCCTCGGTGATGGCGTAATCGCCGAGCTTTAAGGCAAGCTTTGTGGCGATGACCGAGTTGCAGCCGTGTGCGATGTTGGCGAAGGGGCCGCCGTGCATAAGTACCGGTGAGCCTTCTAAGGTCTGGACAAGGTTCGGGTTGACCGCATCCTTCATAAGCAGAGCCATTGCGCCCTCGGCCTTTAACTGACGGGCAAAGACCGGCTCGCCGGAATAGGTGTAGGCCACAAGCATATTGCCCATTCTCTTTTTAAGGTCGCTTAAATCTGATGAAAGGCAGAGGATAGCCATGATTTCGCTTGCGACGGTGATTACAAAGCCGTCCTCCCTCGGTACGCCGTTTATCTGACCGCCGAGGCCTACGACTATATTCCTCAATGCTCTGTCGTTCATATCGATGCAGCGCTTTATGAGTATCCTGCGGGGGTCGATTCCGAGCTCGTTGCCCTGCTGGAGATGGTTGTCCAGCATGGCGCATAGCAGGTTGTTTGCGCTGGTTATGGCGTGCATATCACCCGTGAAGTGCAGGTTAATGTCCTCCATGGGCAGGACCTGCGAATAGCCGCCGCCTGCAGCTCCGCCCTTAATGCCGAAAACGGGGCCTAAAGACGGCTCACGAAGGGCTATGACGGCATTCTTGCCTATATACTGCATGGCTTGTCCGAGGCTTACTGTGACGGTTGTCTTGCCCTCGCCTGCGGGGGTGGGGTTTATGGCGGTGACGAGAATAAGTCTGCCGTCCTTTTTATTCTCGACCTTTTTCATGAACTCAAGGTCGATTTTAGCCTTGTATTTTCCGTAGGGGATAAGGTAGTCCTCATCTATCCCGACGCTTTTTGCAATCTCTGAAATGGGCTTTAGTTTGGCACTCTGGGCTATTTCTATATCTGTCAGCATTTTCGCACACCTTTCGCTGTTAATTTATATCTTTTCAAAATAACCGTTCATATTGACGATTATTACAAAGCTGCCGCTCTCGTCGCCCTCTCCCGTCACGATGAAGTAATTGCGCTCGGTGGCGGAGAAATAGGTTATGCTCCTCTCGGGCAGGGTGAACAGATAGGAAATCCGATTCTCGCCGGCCATGTAGAAGCGAAGGGCGGTTTTAAGCACCGCCGCAAATCGGCCTGCGGTGACCCTTTTGAAGCCGAAGAAAATGTCCGACTCCTCGCCGCTGAAGTACCTGCATGTGTCGATATTGAATACGCAGGTGCTCCATGCGTTCATGCCGCCGACGGGCTTAATCTCTTCATCCTTTGGCTCTTCCCTGACTTCGCCCTGCTCGCCTACCGGCTCCTCATCTTCCTTCTTTTCAGTTGTTGCAGGCGTCTTGATGCCCTCATACTGGGAATAAATAAGGAACTTACCCGAAAGCATTGCGTCCTTTACCACCTGCGAGCCTGTGGGGATTACGGTCTTTGCGGCGTTTATTACGTCATATATTACAAAGGCGGTGGAGCCTGCAACATAGTCCACGTACAGGAGCCTGCCCTCGTTAAAGCTGAGCTGGCTTTCGGCTCTGCGGCTGCTGAGAGAATACAGGTCGGTCTTTTTATTCTGCTTTGCGTCGTATTCGCATAATACGGGGCGTTCGCCGCTTCTCTTTTCAATCCAGAAAACCCTGTGATTAAAGAGAATAGGCGTGACGGCGGTTTCCTCCCTGGTGGCGGAGTAAATCTGCCGTGTTGAGCCCGTTTCAAGGTTTCTTATATATATCCTCTGCCGTGACAGGTCTTCTCTTGAGGTAACATATAAAAGATATTCGTCATTTACCTGCAGGTCGGATATAACGGTGTCTCTGTCGGGGACAGTGTAAAGCCGCTGTGTTTTGCCTGTTCCGAGTCTGTATCTGACTATGGAATTTGCTCTGTCAGAGTTTTTATTTGCAGGTACCGTCAAAAAGAGGTCGGTTGCGTTCATCTCTGCAATCTCAATGACGGGGTAAGAAAAGTCAATCCTCGTGAGGTACCGGCTGAAGTTTGTGAAGGGCTTTGCCTCAACGGGCATTGCCGTCTGCCCCTCGGTGGTTTCGGGTGCTTCGCTTGTCTCCCCGACGGTGGTGGCGGTTGTGCTTTGTCCGTCCTTGCCGCAGGATACAAGGGTAAACATTATAGAGACAAATAAGAGGACCGCAGTAAATACTTGTAATCTTCTGTTCATAACTTTCTCCGTTTAGAAAACATACGTAGATTATATTACAGCTGTAAAATTTGTCAACAAACAAGTGAGAACCCTTATCTGAACTCCTCAAAATCTTCAGTCAATAATCTTTTTCGCCTGATGTTTTTAACATACCGCATATTAGAGTTGTCCTCTGTGTTTTCTGTCGCAAAAATCGCATCGAGCAGCAGCATCGGGCTTATATTAAAGCTGCTGCCGGCAGGGAGGGTGATAGTCAGGAGGATATCGCCCTCTGTTTGCGTAAGGGTGTAGTCCTTTACATATTCGGTTATGTCGACCTCTTTGATTACCCTTTTGTGGCCGGACTTAACTTTTTTCATGGCTTTGAGTTCGCCGCCGAGTCTCTTTTCAAGCTCAGGCAGGCTTACCCTTTCGCCGTCAAACAAAAGGCTGTACCGTGCGTTTTTTATGTCCTTTACCTGCATTACCGCCTCATCGCAGGCAGTGATTTTTATATCGTCGGGCAAAACTTCATTCAGCCTTGCCTGAATTTCATCGCAAGGGATGTCCCCTTCGATTTTTATATCCATTGCGTCGTTTACGCTCTCTACGCCTAAGGGAAGCGGCAGGGCGAAATTGATATAGGGGTGGGGGTTAAAGCCCTCGGTGTACCACAGCGGGATGTTAGCCCGCCGAAGGGCGCGGGAGAAGGTGCGGTTAAGGTCGAGATGCGATATATATTTTGCCCTGTTTACTTTAGTGAATCTAAGCCTTATTAATCGCATCGCATTTTCCTCCGTTAAGAGCGTTTGCCCCGCAGGCGCTGCATTTTTCCCTGCAGTGGGGGCTTGTACTCTCTTTATGGGCAAGCTCGTTTTCTTTTATTAAGAATTTCTTGCTTATGCCGTAGTCAAGATGGTCCCAGGGGAGAACCTCGTCGAAGGCTCTTTTCCTTGCGGTGTAAAAATCGGGGTCTATACCGCAGTCCTTGAAAGCGGCAGTCCATTTACTAAAGTCAAAGCTGTCGTCCCATGCGTCAAAGGTGCAGCCCTTTTGCCATGCCGAATAAAGCACGGCGCAAAGGCGTCTGTCGCCCCTTGCAAAGACCGCTTCGAGCAGGCTCATATAGGGGTTGTGGAAGCTTAAACTTACTTTTCTTGTTCTAACCGATTCCCTTAATAGCTTCTGCTTTCTTTCGATTTCGGAAAGTGAGCAGAAGGGCTCCCACTAGAAGGGGGTGAAGGGCTTGGGGACAAAATTCGACACGCCTACACTGA
>JAAYOZ010000081.1 GCA_012520115.1 Clostridiales bacterium
AATATCAGCGAGGACAACCTTACCCCCGAGCATCTGGTTGTCGGCGTGCTTGAGGGCACCGTAAACGAGATGTACGAGAAATATCTGAATATGTCCGTCGGCGCAAAAACAAAGCCCACCACACTTGTAGGCTCCGGAAACGGCATCAGAAAGAGCCCGACAACCCGTAACATGCTTGCGGATAAGTTCGGCATGAAAGTACAAGTGCCTGCACATAAAGAGGAGGCAGCCTACGGTGCTGCTCTGTTCGCAGGCGTTGCGGCAGGGGTATTCTCCTCACTGGCTGAGGCACAGAGCATCATTAAATATTAAACGGAGATTGGTATGAGCAGTTACTTAGGGGAAATTTCAAAGAAACCCATCTTTTTTGAAAGAAACAGGGTTTTCAGGGTATATCTCGGCGGCAAGCTGTTTAATAATTTCTTCGGCGACGAGCCGGTTGACGGAAATTTGCCCGAGGAGTGGATTGCATCCTCGGTCAAGGCGCTTAACAGCGGCTCCACAGACCCGAATGAAGGTCTTTCAAGGGTAAGAGGCACCGACATCTACCTTGATGAGCTGATAGCGAAGGAAAAGGAAAACATACTCGGCAGTGCCGACAGTTTGGGCATTCTTGTAAAGATGCTCGACAGCGCCGTCAGGCTGCCCATTCAGGCGCATCCGGACAAGGAGTTTTCAAGGAAGTATTTCAATTCCGAATACGGCAAGGCGGAGTCATGGATAGTCCTTGCCACAAGGGAAAATGCCAAGATTTACTTCGGCTTTAAGGATAAAATCACAAAAGAGGAATTTGTGGCCGCCATCGAGAGAAGCGAAACCGAAAAGGACGCAATGGAGGAGCTGCTCAACGAGATTCCCGCTAAGGCCGGCGACGTGTACTTCATCCCCGCAAAGGCGGTCCACGCAATCGGCTACGGCTGCATGATTCTGGAAATTCAGGAGCCCACGGACTTCACAATCCAGCCGGAGGCATGGTGCGCCGACTACAAGCTCAATGACTTTGAAAAATATCTCGGCCTCGAGCCGGATAAGGCCTTGGAGTGCTTTGACTTCTCGATTTACGGCGAAAAGGCGGTACAATTAGGCCGAAAAACCCCGAAGATTTTAAGCGAAACAGACAGGGTATTATCAGAGCAGCTTATAGGCAGAGCGGACACCACCTGCTTCGGAGTTAAGCGCCATACATTAAAGAATGCTGTCTTTACGGAGCTTTCGGCACCTGCTGTCTATGTGGTCACCGACGGCGAAGGCGAGATAAAGTCAGAGGGCTACTCTGCTTCCCTTAAAAAGGGCGACTACTTCCTGTTGCCCAAAGCGGCAGAGGGCAGATTTGAGGTCTGCACGGAGACTTATCTTCAGCTGGTCGAATGTATCCCGCCTTTTAATACCTGATTTTTCCGGAATAAGCAGAATTCTCTCCTCAGCAGTATCCCCTATGCACAAAAACTGTTGACAAAAGCATTATGTTTTAATATACTTAGCTTAGATTAATATGCGGACAAGTCAAATATAGGAGGTTGCCTTATGAAAAGAAAGCTGATATCAGTAATCTTAATTGCTGTTATGCTTATTTCAAGCATACCGTTTATTGTTTTAGCAGATACTATAACCAATGATATTGATACTGACACAACAATCAGCCTTGATGACGAGATACCCGAAGGCGCAGTTGTCACCCTTACAAAAACCCTTACTATTAATGAGGGCGCAAGCCTTACCG
>JAAYOZ010000082.1 GCA_012520115.1 Clostridiales bacterium
AAAGAAAAATAAATTAATCTACATATTACTGCTTTGTTCCACAGTTGTTACGGTGATGCTTATTTCATTGTCGCACACTGTTTACACCCATTACTATATGGTGCTGGTACCTTTAATTGTAGTGACAATAAGCATAATCTTTGCAAGATTCAGAGCATTGGTCAGTCAGAACAATATCAGCAAACTTATGTCTGATTTGATTGTTTTTGCTGTCACTTTGTGTGTTATCAGTAATTCATCGGTTTCAATGCTGGCACAGATAATTAAAAAAAATGCTATGGATGATCCCGATAGTGAAAAACAGACCGTAGAAGTACAGACTATAATTGATGTTATTGAAAATGATGCAGATGAAGACGACACCGTTCAGGTGCTGGGCAATGACTGTCTGATATTTTTATTATCCGATTTGAAGCCGGCAAGCAAATTTATCTATGATATACCGGTAGCCGTTATGTCAGATGAAGTTCATCAGTTATTCGCAGAGGAATGGGAGAAATCTCCGCCCTCCTATGTTGTTTATGATAAATATCATTATAGCGAAGATTATGAAAGTGATACAACGCATAAGAAATGGGCAGTTGCAAAACTGGAAAGTGATTATGAGATTATTCATGAAGCAGAGAATTATTCGGTTTATAGGAGAATAGGTTAATGGACAAGCTGTATATCATTGTCCCTGCATATAACGAGCAGGACAACATTGAGAGGTTTGTGGACGACTGGTACCCGGTCATAGACAGGCTTTCCGATGAGTCAAGGCTTGTCATCATAAATGACGGCAGCAAGGACAATACTTATGAATTGCTGTTGAAATCAGCCGCCGACCGCCCGAAGCTGCTGCCGCTTACAAAGCCTAACGGCGGGCATGGGGCGACGCTTCTTTTCGGTTACCGCTATGCTGTCGAAAACGGTGCGGACTACATATTCCAGACTGATTCCGACGGGCAGACCGACCCGAATGAATTCGGCCAGTTCTGGGATAACCGTGACCGCTACGATGCGGTTTTAGGCAACCGTGTCGAGCGTGGCGACGGAAAGGCAAGGAAATTCGTAGAGCAGACCGTCTGCTTCCTGCTTCGCCTGATTTTCGGCGTGAAGGTTCCCGATGCGAACGCACCGTTCAGACTGATGAAAGCATCCTTAGTCGCCCAGTACATAGACAAGCTGCCTAAGGATTTCAACATCCCGAACATTATGTTTACAACGTATTTCGTTTATCATAAGAAAAAGGTGCTGTTCATTCCGATTTCCTTCAGACCCAGACAGGCAGGCATGAACTCAATCAACATCAAAAAAATCGTTAAAATCGGCTGGAATGCCGTCGGAGATTTCTATCGGCTTAAGAGGGAAATTTAACAAAGCTTGGAGACTGATATGAAATATGATTATTTAATAGTCGGAGCAGGTCTTTTCGGCGCAGCTTTTGCCGAGCGGGCAAAAAGTCACGGCAAGTATGTTCTTGTATTGGATAAGCGACCTCATATTGCTGGCAATGTGTACACGGAAAAAATTGAGGGAATCAATGTGCACAAATACGGTGCGCATATTTTTCATACCAATAACAAAGCAGTCTGGGAATATGTGCAGCGCTTTGCGGCCTTTAACCGCTTCACAAACTCACCGGTTGCCAACTTTAAAGGCGAGCTGTATTCGCTGCCCTTCAACATGTACACCTTTAATAAAATGTGGGGTGTGGTGACTCCCGAAGAGGCAAAAGCGAAAATCAAAGAGCAGAGAAAAGAAATAGCAGGGGAGCCTGAAAATCTTGAACAGCAGGCAATCTCCCTCGTCGGGCGTGACATATATGAGAAGCTTATAAAAGGCTATACCGAAAAGCAGTGGGGCAGGGATTGCAGTCAGCTTCCGGCTTTTATAATAAAGAGACTTCCCGTCAGATTTACATACGACAACAACTATTTTGATGCGCTTTTTCAGGGTATCCCGATAGGCGGGTACACAAAGATGGTCGGGAAGATGCTCCAAGGCATTGAGGTCAGGCTCGGGGTGGATTATCTGCAGAAAAGGGAAGAATATGATGCCCTTGCCGACAGGGTTATTTTTACGGGGGCTGTTGATGCGTATTTCGGCTTTTGCTACGGTAATCTGGAATACCGTTCGCTCAGATTTGAACATGAATTATTGGACATACCAAATTTTCAGGGTAATGCGGTCGTAAATTACACCGACAGAGAGACGCCATGGACAAGAATTGTCGAGCACAAGTGGTTCCAATTCGGCAAAGATGAAAACGGCAACGACCTGCCCAAAACCGTTATCAGTCGGGAATACAGCTCAGAGTGGCAATTAGGCGATGAGCCATACTACCCTGTGAATGATGAGAAGAATACTGCGCTGTATGAAAAATATAAGCAGTTGGCGGATAAGGAAAGCAAGGTCATATTCGGCGGCAGGCTCGGTATGTATAAGTACTACGATATGGACCAGGTGATAGCCGCAGCCCTCGAAATGAGCAACAAATGCCTGTCAGAGGATTGCTGACAGAGGACAAAACCCGTTTTGGGCACAAAAACAGGCCGCTTGAAGCGACCTGAATTTTTTTGTTTGAGGCTGAAGTTCAGCCGTTTTTATGTATTGGATTCCTGTTCCGCCATGGAAGGCTCGGTGCTTTCTGAGACTGCCGCCTTGACAAGCCCGTCCTGTCCTATCCACATGTCCTCGAACTTGTGGCCGGCTATCTCCTCAAGCTGACGCTTCTCATCATCGGTCAGCGTTGCTTTGCCGGTCTTGTGCTTTTCCGCAATTGCAGCCCTTATCATTTCGTGCTGCTTCTTGGTCATCTTGTAGCTGTAAACCGAAATGTACGAGAGGGCGAGGAAGAAAACGGGCAGCACGATGTGGGTGAAATTAATTCCCCGCTTTGCCCTCGGAGCCTGGGTAATGGTGCCCTCGCCGGTCACTAAGCCGAAGATTTTGAGCACAAAGCCCGTAAAGCCCGACATAAGTCCGCTGATGGTTTTCTTTAAAAGCGATGAGAAGGTGGCTATAACGCCCTCACGGCGTCTGCCTGTAATCAGCTCGTCGACATCCGTTACATCAGGCTGTATGTTGGTGGTGACAAAGCCTATGCCAGAGTATCCGAAGTTATAGAGTACCGTTGCCACTAAGAGAAGTATATAGACCCAGTCGACCTTAAAACCTAACAGGGAGGTATTTACGGCGGCGAGCTT
>JAAYOZ010000015.1 GCA_012520115.1 Clostridiales bacterium
GACCTTTTTTACTATCTCCTCAGCCTCAGACAAATCCTTTGCCATGTGTACCTGAAAGCCGAAGGAGCCGCTTCGCTCTTTTATGACGAGCGGAAAGCCCAATTCCTCTGCGGCAATGCGAACAAAGCTCAGGTCGTTGTACTTAGTAGACGGATATGCCTTAGGCGCCGAAATCGTCTTAGGCTGTCTTATATTTGCCCTGCTTAACGCAAGGTGAGTAAGGGCCTTGTCGTCGCACAATTCGACAGCCTTTGCGGAATTAAAGAGCCTAAGCCCCATATCGGTAAGAAGTTTTGCAAGTATTATGTCCTTGTCCCAGAATAAAACGAAGTCCGGCAGGCTCTGCTCTTTTATAAATCTTCCGCTCGACAAATCGCATAAAAGTTCGTATGACGGTTTAACATGGAGCTTCACGGAATGCAGGTCAGCAGCGTCCGTGAGCATGCCGTAAAGCTCAGTAAATTTGTCGGATGATATAAAGCTGTTAATAACAAGCCAGCCTGTTCTCATGTTTGCCTCCGGTTATTTTAAGACTCCTGCCGTTTTCGGCAGGAGCCTGTTTTATTAGTCTACGATTCCCTCAAGGAAGTTTACTTCACTTACCTTGCCGTCCTGAGAAATTCTGAAGGTCTTAATCTCATGCTTTTTGAAGTCAGAGAAGAATGAAACACCGATTAAATCAAGTGATATCACAGCCTTAACATTCTTACCCTTTGTCTCATAGAGCCTGATTATTGTGTCGCCGGAGCCGTCCTCGCAGAGCTTCAGAGCGGTAACTATTACATTGTCCGCATCAATATTAATGAAGCTCTTTACCTGAGGTGCAGTGCCCTTGTGGTAGCTTTCGGGTACAAAGGTCGGGCGGCAGTTAAAGAGTGCAGCTTCCTTAACTATGTCGGAATTTTCAGCTTCGCCCTCATGCAGGTAAATGCCGTATTCAAAGCGCTGAAGTCCCTCATCGGTGAAATTGAACAGTGCGGGCGGACGGCTTGAATAATGGTCGGCAAAGATAACATTGCGGATGCAGGTGAGCCTGAGCTCAGTGCCCGGGCAGTCGTAGCTGTACTTTGAGTCACTCATTACAGAGAAGCCTCGCCTGATGCCCTTATCATCGGTAACTGTAAGGTCGGCCCACTGAAGTGCAGGCTCCTCCTCGCCGTTGCAGGGACGCTTGATAAAGCCGCAGGGAATCTCATAGGTTGAAATCTCTTCACGTCCTTCAGTCGGGAAGGCCATTTTGAGCATTGTGAATTCCTCTTGCCATATTGCCTTGCACTTAACCCTGATTGTCTTCTGACCTTCCGCAAGAATAAATTCCTGAGTAAGGTAAGATTCATTGAACCTGTGCTTTGTGCGAACAAGGGCACGGACAGGGCCGCTCTCGACAAGCTCAACTGAAACAAGACTCATTTTGCCCTTAACATCGTGGAATTTGAATACATTATGCGCCCATGTGTCAGTGACGTGGTCGTCTATTACAGTCGGTACTGCCATATGACCCTTGTTTGCATAGTTGTATTTGGTCTTAAGGTCAATAAGCTCGGAAATTGTACCCGTAGCCTTATCAAACTCTACTCGGACAAATTCATTCTCAATTGTGATTGTCTTGTTGTCCTCGTCGGTTTTGATTGCAGAATCTTTGAATTCCGGTATGTTGTAGATACTAAAATTGTCCTCGGGGTATTTGAGCCAGTATGTGGAATAGCCCATAGCGGGAACCTTTGCGACAAATAAAGTATCAAGATGAGTGTCGTTTGAACGGGAGGAGCGTATGTTCTGGAAGTGAATATTATTGCCCTGTGAATCCTTTACCCACTCGGAGCATTCAAGAATCCTTATGGGTGTTTCAATATCCCATGAATGAGGATTGAAAATAATCACGGGGCGGGGGAATCTGCGCTCTGCGCCCTTGTTTCTTACCTCGCAGTAAACAGGGTCGGAAACGCCCTCAAGCCATGTATCAATCTGCCTTGCAAGGCGAAGCTGTGCATGGTTCATCGCCTTTGAGCCTCTGTCCATAGCGGCGTCATACTGAATACGGGCGTCCTCATAGGCCTCCATTATGGAGCAGCCGCAGAGTACATCATGGAACTGATTGTAGCAGACACTTCTCCATGCCTCCGAAAACTCGTCATTCTGGGCGGGCATTCCGGCAATCTTGTTAGCAACCGTACTCCACTTTTCAGCGGCGCCGAGCAGGTTCTCAGCCTTTCTGTTAAGCTGCTTTACTAAGGAAGTAGCCGAATAGCAGCCGCTTGCATGGTGCTGCATATCGTCCTTCCAAACGGGCAGATCAAGGGGTTTATGAAGCATATCGTTGAAATAGTCGTCAGTATTGGAGAATTCGAGTTCTGCTCTGCCTTCTCTGTCGGAAATGGACTTGAGATACTCTATATCGCCTCTTGTGGGGCCGCCGCCGTGATTACCCACACCATAGAAGAGCATTGTAGGATAACCGTTCTTATCCATAATCTCCTCAAGGGCTTCAATGCCTCTGTCTATGTTTCTCTGACCGTGCTCGGCATAGCCTGTGGGGATTCTGAAGGTCAGAACCCTTGAGCCGTCAGGGCTGTCCCACCAGAAAGCACCCTTAGGAATATCGGGGTTTTCGTGAGGATGGGGGCGCATCATTACATAGAAGTCCATGCCGCCTTTTTTAAGAAGCTGCGGAAGCATTCCGTTATGACCGAAGGAGTCGACATTGTAGCCTGTTTTGCAGGTTATGCCGAACTTCTCATAATAGTAAAGCTGGCTGTAAAGAGCCTGCCTTGCAAAGCTCTCGCCGGAGGGCATATTGCAGTCGGGCTGAACCCACCAGCCATTTACGGGAACCCAGCGTCCCTGCTTTACTCTTTGCTTAATCTCTTCAAACATATCCGGGGCGATTTCCTCGACCCAGCGATAATATGCAGCGGATGAGCAGGTAAATATGAATTTCGGATATTCGTTAAGTCTGTCAAGTGCTGAGCGGAAGGTCTGAAGCACCTCGCCGCAGCCTATCTGCCAGCGCCAGAGCCATGTAGGGTCAAGATGTGCATTACCTATAAGGTGGATTGTACCTTTTGACATAAGTATTCTCCTTATATTTTTTTAGTCGGAAATAAGGCCGTAGTATATGCCTATCCAGTAAGCGAATGTATAAACATAGCAGCTTTCGACGCACATGACTCCGCCGGAGTCCTCGTTCCTGAGCTGTCTCGGATTGCGGTCATACTTTGCAATAAAGGTCTCGTCGGGCGGACAGAGAGCGGAGATTTCAAGATAGCCGCCACGCCTTTTTCTGACGGGGATATCATATCTTGAGGTCATGCTGACGCCGGCAGCAAGCCTGCTGTGGTGGAAGCGGTAGAACCAGGTCTTAATCCTCTCCTCGTCAAGCTCTGCATCGGGGCAGGAGATAATGAAGGGGAAGTCATAGCCGGGGTTGTACTCCCTTGCGATTTCGCCTCTCCAGCTCTTATAGCCCTTTTCATACTTCTCTCTGAGCTTCTTATCCTTTTCAAGGAGCATAAGACCCCAGAAGGTAGAGGTTGCGAGCATGTTGTCGCCGTACATAAGCTCCTCGGTGCAGTCAAGGTTGCCCATAAGGCTTATCTGATAGAAGCGCTCGTGATGCTTAGTGGTAAGGTCTGCATAGCCGAGGGATACAAGCTTGTCGTAATGCTCCCTCCAGATGCCCTCTTCGCCCGTAACATACATTGTTACAAGCAGGTACATAAGGATTTCGCCGGCATTAAGGCAGGCATCTGACCAGCCGAAGGGAGTCTCAAAGTACTCAGTGCTCCATTTTGCCCAGGAAGTCGGCTTGCCGTCGCACTCATGAAGCTCATTGCCGTGGTCGATTATGTGCTTCATTGTGGCCTTAGCGGAACTTCTGATAAGCTCGCCCAGCTCAGGGTCGCCGGGGGCGAGGAATTTATAAGCGAAATAAAGGTGAAGGTAATGAAGTGTTATCTCGTCACTGCTTGTGTCGCCTTTATAAACGATACCGTCGTCGGAATAGCCTCTGCTTCTGTAGAGGGCGGCCAATCTGTCGGGCACCGGAGCGCTTGCGTCGATCTCAAGGCCTGCAATACCCTTCTTTTTGCTTGCACTTGTTTCAAGGCAGACCGCCTTGCCGCCGTTCTTGCGATAGAACAGTCCGTCATCCGGAACCGGCTCGTCGGGGGTAAGATAAGACCTTGCGACAAAGCCGTTGCCACGGCCTGATATGTTCATAAGCAGCAGGCAGGCCTCGCTTGCTGTTGTGGCTATCTTTCTGATTCGCTGGGTTTCGGGGTCATCCTCGCCCTTTTCCCTTTTAAGCACCGCATAATGAAGAATCTCACCGATGGCAAAGCCCGCTGTAAAGCAGCCGTCATTGTCCGAATGACCGTAGCTTACTATCGAGTCAAGGTTCCTCGGCTCCTGAAGATGCTTTTGGCTTACCATGCCCCTTCTGTCAACATACTTGAGTGTCTCCTCAAGCAGGATTTCAGCCTTTTGGCGAGGGGAGAGAGGACGTAATTCGATTTTTACGGCGCATGTCTCGTTAAGTACCCAGGCAGTGTCGCCGTCAGCTATAATTGCCTTGACATTATTGTCATGCAGATAGCGGGGTGCGGAGAAATGAAAGACAGTATCGTCCCTTCTTTTGGCATTCGGGTTATAGCGGGCAACGCCGTTGTTTGC
>JAAYOZ010000083.1 GCA_012520115.1 Clostridiales bacterium
ACCCCATCGGCTCAGGTCTTAACCTCTCTATTCCCAACGAGACTCTCTCGAATCAGCAGAATTACCTGAGCTATCTGGCCGTAAGCTTCCCGTCAGTGCCCTGCACCGCTACCGCAAGGCTTATTTTCTCTGCCGTAGTGCCTGAAACAAGCAACTTCTTAAGGATTGACAATGTAATCTTTGCACCTGTACTGACACAGAACCTGATTGCCAACCCGAGCTTTGAAAACGGCCTGAATTACTGGCAGCAGAGCCTTGTAAACCTGATTGAGCGCAACGATGTCTATGAGGGCCTTGCCGACGCCGGAATCGGACAGATTGGCGGCGCCTTGTGGCAGGACGTTGAGCTTTATGAGGCTGAGGGCAAGTGCTATCTGTTCAGCACGGGTCTCGGCTTCAGGTATGTTGAGGATGCCAACTTCGGCACCATGATTATGAGGGTAATCTGGCTTGACAAGTTTGACAGAGAAATCGGTCTGGGTCTGAGCCTTGTTTCCAACAGGATACAGTCCACTGACACGAATACCTTCATAGAGTGGATTCCTTATGTGGGCGTAACAGAGCCCGCACCTAAGGGCACGGCCAAGGCACGCATACTGTTCTCTAAGACTGACTCCCCCGCCTTTATTGAGGTCGATAACGTAACCTTCGCTCAGATTGTTTAGCGTATAATTAAACTTAAAACACCCTTTTATAAGGCTCCGGTTTTTTATCGGGGCCTTTTCGTGAGGGCGGTTTAAGAGAAAAGGCTGAGGCACCCTGTAATAAGGGTGCCTCGCTGTGCATTCGCACTGTATTTGGAGGGTGAGATACTTCCTGGAATAAAGGTAAACTTCATACCGGATTTGCTGTCATTCGCTGCTCTTTATAAGAGGTGGATTTTGCTTTTAGAATTAATACTTACTACCTAAGTCGAATTATACCATAATTTGCAAAAAATTCAATAGTTTAGTGAAATTGTAATAAATTATTAACAATCAGCTAATACTCCTGAGCAAATTCCACAATTATTCGGCATATACGGCTCACTAATGAAAGCACCGCTTTAGTTCAAGCGGTGCTTTCTTATTAAAGGGTGCCGATGAAGGATGGTGAGTATTTTGTAAGCCAGTAATTTACCTGCAGAATATATGCCATCAGCTGCGGGCCGGCCATTAGCTGACCGAACCATGGCTTGCCGTATTCTGCGGGGGCTTTTATGAAGGACTGCACCTTTTGTTTGTCCACAAAAGCCAGTATGGGCGAGTTCGGGTCATTTATGACACTGAGAAGCCTTTCGGACAGGAGCCTTTCATAGTTGGGGTTGTAGGTTTTCGGGTAGGGGCTTTTTTTGCGGTTAAGAATCTCGGGGGGAAGTAAATCCTTGCAGGCTTCTCTGAGCAGGGACTTTTCCACATTGTCCTTATATTTCATGCTCCAGGGCACATTGAAGACATATTCTATTATCCTGTGGTCCGCAAAGGGTACCCTTGCTTCCAGCGCTGAGAACATGCTCGCTCTGTCCATTCTGTCAAGCAGGGTCTGCATGAACCATTCTATATTGAGGGCGGTGATTTCCCGCCGTCTTTTGTCGGCTGCGTCTTCACCTTTAAGATACGGAACGGCATTCAGTGAATCGGTGTATCGCTGATATGCGTAATCGTCAAGGTCCAGCTTCTTCACAAAATCGTCACTGAGCAGCAGCGTTCTTGTCTTTATGTCCCGTGACCACGGGAAGCCGTCCGTGCTCATCAGTTCCTCCCTGTAAAACCACGGGTAGCCGCCGAAGATTTCATCCGCACATTCGCCGGTTAAGGCAACCTTGTTATGCCTTTTTACAAGTGAGCAGAAATAAAGCAGCGAAGCGTCGATATCCGCCATGCCCGGCAAATCCTTTGCGTCGACGGCGGTGTAGAGCAAATCTGCCAATAGCGCCTCGTCGCATTCAAGGTAGGTGTGATTGAGATTATACCTTTTGAGCATCAGGTCAACAAATGGCCGGTCACGCTCGGGCTGGAAGGCGTTTGACTTGAAAAATATGCTGTTGTCCTTGAAGTCAAAGGAAAAGGTGTTAAGAGTAAGCCCCTGTTCCGTGAGAAAGTCCGAGGCCACGGCTGTGACGATGCTCGAATCTATGCCTCCGGACAAAAAGCTGCACACGGGCACGTCGGAGACCATCTGCCGCCTGATTGCGTCCTTGACGAGAAAGGCGACATTCTCGACGGTCTGAGCGTAGCTGTCCGTATGTACCCTGCTTTCAAGCTGCCAGTAGCGCACGGTATTGAAGCCCTTTTCCGAAAATACTGCATATTCGCCGGGGATTATCTCGTTAATGCCGCAGAAT
>JAAYOZ010000084.1 GCA_012520115.1 Clostridiales bacterium
AAACATGGATGCTCCCACCGAGTTTACAATGACGAGCCTCGGCCACTTTGCTATCGGCATGCTGCCGGGTGAGTCCTCGGACAAGCTCGAATACTTAAGGAAAATGATTGACTGCACGGTGCCTACACATATTTCAGATATGATTCAGTCCGAGCAGTATTCAAAGCTCATCATTAACTCCTGCATAACCTCTCTTGGCGCCGTAACGGGTCAGACCCTCGGCAAGATGCTTGACGAAAAGGCAGCGAGAGTTATCTTCCTCTCAATCGCAAGGGAGGGCATCACGGTAGCAAAGGCAATGAACCTTTATGTGCCGCCCTTTAATAAGGTGCTCAACTACAATCTGCTTCTTATATCAAACGCAAAACTATTCAATCTCGTATGCGAAACGCTTTTCCGTGTAATCGGCAAGCTGAAGTATAAGGATGATAAGTCCTCATCGCTCCAGTCCCTTGAGAGGGGCAGACCCACCGAGATTGACTACTTCAACGGCTATATAGTCAGAAAGGGTCAGGAGTACGGCGTGCCCACTCCCATCAACTCAAAAATGGTTGAGATGATTAAGGAGATAGAAAAAGGTCAGCGCAAGATCACAATGGACAACCTTCAGGACTTTGTAAAGCTGGGACTTATTAAGGTCTGATAGAGTCAGAATACACATATTAAGGGGGGGGAGAATTCAGCCTTATAAGACGGATATATTATGTTTAAAAACAGAGAAATGACCGACGAATTCCGCAGCGAGGTATTAAAAAACGGCGAAGCAAAAATCAGCTCCCGTGCATTGATGAAGGGTGCGGGACTTACGGACGAGCAGATTTACAAGCCCTTTATCGGCATAGTCAATTCATACACAAACTTTTTCCCGGGTCATTCTAACCTTGATAAAATAGGACAGGCCGTAAAAGACGGCGTTTTAATGGGCGGAGGCACTCCCGTAGAGTTTTCCACAATCGGCATCTGCGACGGCATTGTAATGGGCGGCCTCGGTATGAGGTATTCGCTGCCCAGCCGTGAGCTAATCGCCGACTGTGTTGAAACCATGGCAAACTCACACACCTGTGACGCCCTTGTGCTTGTCTGCTCCTGCGACAAGATTATCCCCGGCATGATAATGGGCGCTTTAAGGCTTGACATCCCCTTCATCATCGTAACAGGCGGCCCCATGCTTGCGGGCTACTACAAGGGCAAGAGAGTAGACGTTCAGGATGTTGCCGAGTCCGCAGGTCAGGTACTTGCCGGCACCATGGACTTAGAGGTGTTCCAGGCCTATGAGGACGAGGTCTGCCCCGGCTGCGGCTCCTGTCAGGGTATGTTCACCGCAAACTCCATGGCCTGCATGACAGAGGTGCTTGGCTTCTCACTGCCCGGCACCGGCACAGTTCCCGCCGTCAACGCAAAGCGCTATCACATGGCTAAGAAATCGGGACAAATCGCCGTGGAGCTTGCTAAGTACGACTTCAGACCCTCGGAGTTTCTGGACAAGCAGTCCTTTATAAATGCAATCACCCTCGATATGCTGCTGGGCTGCTCCACAAATACAGCGTTGCACTTACCGGCGATTGCACATTCAATAGGCATTGAGGTCTGCCTTGACGACTTTGACGAAATCAGCCGCAAAACACCTAATATCTGCAAGCTCTCGCCCAACGGCAAGCACCTGATGCAGGACCTCGATATGGCGGGCGGAGTATCTGCCGTAATCAGGCAGGCAATAGATGCGGGGCTTATCGACGGAAGTCAGCTGACCGTCACGGGCAATACCCTCGGCGAGAATGTCGCTAATGCCGAGGTGCTTGACAAAGAAGTAATACGTCCCCTTGACAACGCCTATTCCGAGGAGGGCGGCTTAATGGTGCTCAAGGGTAATTTAGCCCCCTTAGGCGCAGTCATAAAGGCCGCAGGCGTAGTTCCCGAGATGTTTGAGCATGAGGGCCCGGCAAGGGTATTCAATTCCGAGCGCCACGCCATGTCAGCACTTGCAATGAGAAGAATTAAGCCCGGCGACGTTATGGTAATCAGATACGAAGGCCCCAAGGGCGGCCCCGGCATGCCCGAAATGCTCACAATTACCGCCTTGCTTGCAGGTCAGGGACTTGACAAGAGCGTCGCCCTCGTCACCGACGGCAGATTCTCAGGCGCATCAAGAGGCGGCGTAATAGGCCATGTCGCTCCCGAAGCAGCCCTCGGCGGCCCCATCGCCTTTATTGAGGAAGGGGATATGATAAGGCTGAGCCTGAGCCGGCGCACAATCGAGGTTCTGGTAAGCGACGAAGTCTTAGAGGAACGTAAGAAAAACTGGACACCGCCGGAGATGAAAATCAAGACCGGCTGGCTTGCACGCTACGCAAGGCTTGTAGGCCCCGTTTCGGGCGGTGCGGTTCTGGAATAATTAATCACGGGGCGACAAAAGTCGCCCCGTTTAAACATTTTTTGCTTATTTATTCATCCGTTGACGATGCAAGTACTTCGCTTTCTCTGAAAAGTAAAGAAATGCACCATATACCGGCAAGAGCTATCACTGTATATATAATTCTGCTTATAACAGCAGCTTGTCCGCCGAACAACCATGCCACAACGTCAAACTGGAAAAGACCGATTGCTCCCCAGTTCAGGGCACCGATTATTATAAGAACAAGTGATATCCTATCAAGCATTTATTTTCAACTCCTTTAAAGGTTTCGCAAATAGTATGGTCTATTTTCTAAAACTTATACGGTATTGATATGGTAATTTATTGATGTTATAATTTCCAATATGAAAACAGGGATTCCTGATTTTTTTAGGAGGTCATCATGCCTGCTGACAAAGTTTTAAGATTTAACAAATACGGAAAATTCAACATCCTCTGCGTTGCAGATATGCACCTGAGAGACACCGGCGAAAAGGAGCTCGATGACACACTTGCTTTGCTTGACGGCTCCCTGGAGTGCTTTAAGCCGGACCTTACGGTCCTGCTCGGCGACAATGTAAGCAACTGGAAGGGCAAAACACCTGAAGGTGTTGAAAAATTAATTAAATTGGTAACGGATATTTTCGATAAACACGGAAGTCCCTTTGCTGTTGTGTTCGGCAATCACGACGAGGAGTCAGGCGTGTCAAAAGAGGAGCAGACCAAGCTCTATCAGCGCTCGGAGAACTGTCTTATGACGGCAGGCTTCTGCGAGGAGGGCTACGGCAACTATAACCTGCCCATACTCGCATCAGATTCGGACAAAATGGCCTTTAATCTCTGGATGATAGACTCCGGTGACCACTATGTGGACGAGAACGGCAAAAGTCATTACGCCTATGTGGGCGACAGGCAGATTGAATGGTTTGAAAAGAAAAATCAGGAAATAAGAAAAGCGAATAAGGGCTTCCCCGTATATTCACTTGTCTTCCAGCACATCACCGTGCCGGAGCAGTACAGGCTCTTAAAGGAAGTAAGCCCCCTCACGCCCTTTGCCATAAAGGGTCACGGCGCATGGAGCGACAGGCACTTTGTCATCGCCCAGCCTAAATACACCAAGGGCATGCTCGGCGAAGGCCCCTGCCCGCCGGATGTTAATAACGGCCAGTTTACAAGCTGGGTTAAAACAGGCGATGTCATAGGCGCAGTCTTCGGCCACGACCATATCAACGACTTTGTGGGCGATGTTGACGGCATTAAGCTGATTCAGACAAGGGGAGCGGGCTTTCAGGCCTACGGTGACGGCGTTGACAGAGGCGTTCGCATCATAACCATAGACGAAAGCGAGCCGACCAAAGTCAGCACCGAAACCTACACCTTCCCGCAGATAGTCGGCAAGCCCACATCCCTTCCTTTCAAAGAGAGAATCACAATAAGAGAAAAGCGCAAGCTGACCGTTGCCGCAGTCGGCGCCGGTCTCGGAGCTGCGGCAGGAGCGGCGATAGGCGTACTCTTTAATAAAATCAGGAAGAAATCAAAATAAAAAAAGGGTTTAGAGGTAGGCTATGAACGTATACGATTTTGACAATACAATCTATGACGGCGAAAGCTCCCTTGCTCTGTTCTGGTTCTATATCAAGAAAATGCCCCATTTAGTCAAATATTACCCCAAGGTATTAAAAGCCATGTACAACTATAAAAAAGGCAATATCAGCATCGAAATGGCCTTAGAAAAGTATATCCCCATGATTGAGCCTTATGTGCTTAAAATTATTGACACCTGCGATGAGGATGCTAAAGTCTTCTGGGATGCCCATATGCACAAAATCAAGCCCTTTTATAAGGAGCTGCATAAAGAGGACGATGTTATAATCACCGCTTCGCCGGAAATATATATGAAGGAAATCTGCCGCCGAATCGGGGTCAAGGAGGTCATCGGCACAACCTTTAACCACGAAACGGGCAAAATCGAACGATTCTGCTACCGCAAAAACAAGGTCAAGGCCTATAAAGACAGGTTCGGGGATACACCTATCGACTGCTTCTACACCGATTCGTTAAACGACGCCCCGATGATTGAAATCGCAAAAGAGGCTTATCTTGTTAAGGGAAGTAAAATAGAGAGAATAAAATAAAGGAAAGTGTAAACTATGAGCATCAAAAATCTATCCTACAAGCAGACTGAAATAACCGGCGGCTTCTGGCGTGACAGGCAGGAGATAAACAAAAACGCCACCATATACGCCGTTCGTGACAGGTTTAAGGAGACGGGCAGATTCGACGCCTTTAAGTGCGACTGGGAAGAGGGCAAGCCGAAAAAGCCCCACTTTTTCTGGGACTCCGATGTGGCAAAATGGATGGAAAGCGTCGCTTACATAACCTATCACGGCAGGAATGCGGAGCTTGAAAAGGAAGTGGACGACCTCGTCGATTTGATTGAAAAGAATCAGGATGAAAACGGCTATTTCAATATCTATTTCACCGTTGTCGCCCCCGAGGACAGATTCACCGTAAGGGATGCCCATGAGCTTTACTGCGCCGGACATCTGATTGAGGCAGCCGTTGCCTATTACGAGGCCACGGGCAAGGATAAGTTTTTGAATTTAATGAAAAAATACGCAGACTATATCGAAAAGGTCTTTAAGATAGAGGAGTCGGCGGAGTTTTTGACCCCCGGCCATGAGGAAATCGAGCTTGCCCTTGTAAAGCTCTATCGCTGCACCGGCGAGAAGCGTTACTTGGAGCTTTCTAAGTTCTTCATAGACCAGCGCGGCGCAAGGCCGGACAAAGAGGAGCTTATGATTTACAATCAGAGCCATATGCCCGTTCGTCAGCAGCGCACGGCGGAGGGTCATTCAGTCAGAGCCTGCTATCTGTACAGCTGCATGGCGGATATAGCTGCCGAATACGACGATGCAGAGCTTAAAACAGCCCTTGACAGCATATTTGAGAACATAGTCAACAAGAGAATGTACATTACTGCGGGAATCGGCTCCAGCCACCACGGCGAGGCCTTCACCATTGACTATGACCTGCCGAACCCCAACGCCTATGCCGAGACCTGCGCCGCCATTTCCCTTGCCATGTTCGCAGGCCGTATGAATGCGGTATCCCCGCACGGCAGATACGGCGACATTGTGGAAAGAGTTCTGTATAACGGCTTTTTGTCTGGTCTGTCCCTTGACGGCAGGAGCTTTTTCTATGAAAACCCCCTCGAAATAGTAAGGGCAGACAGAACCAGAAATGTGTCATGGGGCGCAAAGGAGCATTTCCCGTTGACCAGAAGACAGGCTGTCTTTGACTGCTCCTGCTGCCCGCCCAATATAACCCGCTTCATTGCCTCAATAGCCGACTATATCTGCACCCTTGACGAAGACAAGAATATACTCTATTTAAATCAGTATATGGAGAGCAGTTCGGGCTTTACGCTCGGCGGCGCTGAGGTGGAAATATCTCAGAAAACCGACTATCCGTGGGACGGCAGAATCGAAATTGCCGTAAAGGGCATGAAGAATAAGACCTTGGCCCTCAGAATCCCCGCCTGGAGCGACAAGTACGAAATTACCGGGGCAGAAGCAAAACTGACAAACGGCTATGCCTATATAGATGTTGCCTCAGATGATTTCTCTGTCACGCTTCAGCTTGATATTAGCCCCTTCTTTATTGAGAGCAATCCGAAGGTCAACGCCAATGCGGGCAGGGTAGCCCTTCAGGCCGGCCCCATAGTCTACTGCCTTGAGGAAGTGGACAACGGACCTAATCTCAGGGACATTACAATCAGCACCGAGCCCGATTTCAAGACTGTCTGGAACGATGAGCTGGGCGTAGCCGCAATAGAGGCAAAGGCCTTCAGAACAAAGCCTTGTGAGGAGCTTTACAAGAAGGCGACCTTCGAAAAGGTAGAGATTACGGCTAAATTCATTCCTTACTTCGCCTTTGCCAACAGAGATGACTGCGATATGCTTGTCTGGACAAGACTTCAGTAATATGCAAACAAAAAGAAGCCCTGACTTAATTGTCAGGGCTTTGTGCTTTCATAAGCAAATTACAGTATTCTGAGCTTTTTCAGATATTCCGCAGCTATATAAGCATGGCCGAAGTGTGTCGGGTGAACGCCGTCTGCGGCTATTTCCGCAGGGGTAAACTCACGCTTAACGGCCTTATTGAAAATCGTCTGCATAGGCAGGAAAATCGCCGAGTGCTTTTCCGCAAGCTTTGAGCAAACCTCGATTTTCGGGTCAAGGTCCGAATGCCAGGTCTCCCTGTCGGGCAGGGAGTGAAGCACAAAGGGAGAGATTATCATAATCTTTGTGTCAGGCATATCGGTTCTGATTTTTGTGAGCAGCAGGTCATATTCCTCGGTAAACCTCTCAAGGGGGCAGGGGTCATTCCTGTCAAAGGCACGCCAGACGTCGTTAATGCCTATGAGAATCGAGATAAAGTCAGGCTTAATTGCAAGAAAGTCCTGGTCATACCTGGAGAGCAAATCCCTTACTCTGTTGCCCGAAATGCCCTTGTTTACAAAGGTTATCTCCCTTTTGGGGAACATGGTGTGATAAATGTTTGCGATAATCTTGGGATAGCCGTTGCC
>JAAYOZ010000085.1 GCA_012520115.1 Clostridiales bacterium
CGCCGAATAGCTTTAATCGGCACAAATTGAACTTTACCGACGATTCGTTCTCAGAGTTTGTGGTAATAACAGTATCCAAACTGTTTTTGTCAGAGCTTCGGACACTCGTCGGTTCTTGTTTCGTCAAAAGGGGATTCTCTTATCTTAATTGTCTTAACTGGAAAACTTTCATATCAATAATCTTAATAAAAAAGGCAAAAGACAATGTCAAAATGCTTGTTTACAGATAGCTTCTTGTGCTATACTGTAATAGTGTGTGAAATGATGCAGTCTTTTGCTTTTTAGCTTTATGAGCTGCAAAAAGGCATATTATCGATTTACGGACGGTGTAATTTTTCAAATGGATTTTTATAATGTTGTAGTAATCGGTGCCGGCCCGTCCGGCATATTTACCGCGCTGGAGCTTTATAAGCACTTCCCGGCGGATTTTAAGGTACTTGTGGTTGACGAGGGAATGTCTATCCTCAGGCGCCGCTGCCCCGCAAGAAGCAAGGGAGTATGCGTTCGCTGCAATCCCTGCAATATAATGAGCGGCTGGGCAGGTGCGGGAGCCTTCTCCGACGGCAAGCTGTCCCTTTCTGAGGAGGTCGGCGGCAATCTTACGGACTATCTGCCCGTTGACGAGGTTCGTTCCCTTAT
Source organism: Clostridiales bacterium (assembly GCA_012520115.1). GTDB lineage: Bacteria > Bacillota > Clostridia > Oscillospirales > Acutalibacteraceae > DTU053. Next base: position 640 of record JAAYOZ010000085.1, read on the forward strand.
CAAATATGCTGACTCCATGTACTTAAACTTCGGCGCACCCAAGACGGTTTACGGCCTTACCGATAAAAAGGTAGAGGAAATAGCCTACGAGTGCAGCCGCTACAATATTCACCTCATCCCTTGCCCCGTAAGGCACATGGGAACGGAGTATTCTTACGAGGTCTTAAAGGCCATGTACGAGTACCTTGAGGCAATCGAGGGCTTTACCTTCCTTGAGCGCACCCATGCGGACCCGATTATCAACGACGAGAGAAGGGTAGTCGGAGTTGTATTGACCGACAAGGACGGCAATAAGCATGAGATTAAGGCGGACTATGTTGTTGCAGCCCCCGGCCGTGGCGGAGCAGACTGGCTTACCGGCATTGCAAAGCTCAACGACATCCAGACCATGAACAACGAGGTGGATATCGGGGTCAGAGTAGAGGTGCCCAACTCCGCAATGGACCACTTAACACAGCATCTTTACGAAGCAAAGATGGTTTACTATTCAGATACCTTCGAGAGCAAGGTACGTACCTTCTGCATGAACCCCGGCGGCTTTGTCAGCGAGGAGCATTATAACGCAGGCTTTAACAACACCTTTGAAAGAAGCATCGCAGTGGTAAACGGCCACAGCTATGCCGACGAGGACAAGCACAGCGAGAACACAAACTTCGCCATGCTCGTATCAACAAGGTTTACGGAGCCTTTCGACCAGCCGATTGAATACGGCAGATATATAGCGCAGCTCGGCAATATGCTGACAGGCGGCGGCGTCATCGTTCAGAGGCTCGGAGATTTGCTGCTGGGCAGAAGAACCGACGCTTCGAGACTCAAAAAGTCCACCACAAGGCCGACACTTACAACAGCCGTGCCCGGCGACCTCTCCTTTGTGCTGCCTCACCGACACCTCACAAGCATAATCGAGGCACTTAGAGCCTTCGACAAGGTAGCCCCCGGACTGTATTCTAAGAACACCCTGCTTTACGGCGTTGAGGTAAAGTTCTATTCCTCAAAGATTGAGGTGAACAATAAGTTCGAGACCTCCGTGAATAACTTCTATGCAATCGGCGACGGCGCAGGCATCACAAGAGGACTTATGCAGGCCTCCGTAACAGGTATAGTCGTTGCAAGAGATATTGCGGACAAAATAAAGAAGGCCTGAAAATCCTTGCAAAAGGGCGGGTAAGCATGACTGTTAATGAGCTTCAGACAATAGCACAGCGTTTGACCCAAAAGGGTCTGACAATCAGCCTTGCAGAGTCCTGCACAGGCGGGCTTGTGTCAAAGCTGCTGACAGATTTGCCCGGCTCCTCAGCCTATTATAAATACGGCGTTGTAGCCTATTCAAATGAGGCAAAGGTCCGGCTCTTAGGCGTCAAAGAAGAGACCTTAGCCGCTTATGGCGCAGTCAGCAGCGAAACCGCAGCCGAAATGTCGCAGGGCATAAGAAGTACCGGCAATTCGTCAATCGGCATCGGCATAACAGGCATTGCAGGCCCCGACAGCGATAATACCTTAAAGCCTGTAGGGCTGATATATATTTCTCTGTCCGCCGACGGCTTTCTTGACACAAGGGAGTTCAGAACCTCGTTCGTCGGCGATGTAAGAAGCTCTAACAGGAATTTCGCCGCAGACGCAGCGCTGAAAATGCTGGCAGAGTATCTTAACAGGCTTTCTTAGTACCTATACTACCAATTTAGGTGAATGATTAATGGAAGATAAGAATAAAAAGGCTTATGACGGCATCGAAGGAAGCAACTCCGGCCCCTCAAAGCAGCTCGATTCAAACGTCGATGCTGACTTTGACGAGGCCTTGCGTCTTTTGAGCTTTGAGGTTGCATCTTCGTCTGACGATGAGAAATCAGACGATTTCGATGATTTTCTCCAGAATGCCAAGAGCGAGATAGGCAGAACGGCTCAGAACATACAGTCAGAGGAGCAGGCTGATTCTAAGAATAATCAAAGCGACGACGAGACAGACGAGTTTTCGGAGATATTAAACTCTCTGCCCGAGTCAAAACGGTCTCTGGATATTCCCGCAGCCGAGGAGTCAGCCTCCGACGAAGAAGCTGAAACGACTGAGAACGCAGGCGCTCCCGCAAAATATCTTGACGAGCTGACCCCGATAACCGATGCTCCCGGAGTAATCGTAAAGGACAACAGAACCATTAGAAAAGAGCGCACCATATTTTTCACCTTCGTGATTCTCACCATTCTGATGCTGGCATTCCTTGTGGTCTATACAGTCCTCGGACAGGGCGACAGTTACGGCATCGGCATTGACGTTGACCCGAACGCAGCGTCAAAGCAGGTTTTCGAGGCCCCCATGGTCTTTGCCTCCTTAAAGCCAAATAAGAAGGAATCGGTGACATTCCCCGAGGGTATTCAGGAGAAGTATAAGCAGCTTTATGCGGCAAATCAGCACTTTGTGGGCTGGCTTAAAATCCCCGGCACCCCCGTTGACACCGCCATCTATCAGGCTCACAACAACTCATACTACTTAAAGAGGGACCTTGCGGGCAACTATTCAAAGTACGGCATACCCTTCCTTGACTACACCAATTCCGTCGATAAACTCAGCAGAAACACCGTAATTTACGGACATAATTTCGAGGTGCAGTATCAGAACGACTTAAGCTTCGGCGGCATTGAGCAGTACAAAAATGTGGAATTCTATAAAAAGAACCCGGTTATCGAGTTCAACACACTTTACAAGGACTATAAGTGGAAGGTTTTCGCCTGCTTTTTATCAAACGGTGACCCCAGCGGCGACAACGGCTATCTGTTCAATTATATTGCAACCTCAATGGGTAATAATAGCTTCTTGGAGTTCATTGGCGAGGTAATGCAGAGGAGCTTTATCCAGACAAGCGTGGACATTGTCGAAACGGACAAAATCCTCACTATTTCCACCTGCTCCTATGAATTTGACAAGGGCGGCAGGCTTGAGGATTTAAGGTGCGTCGTCATGGCAAGGCTTGTCAGAGAGGGCGAGAGTGAGCAGGTCGACACATCCACCGCCACACAGCGTACAAATGTCAGGTATCCCCAGCTTTATTACAATGTTTTCGGCGGAAATAACCCCTATAAGAACGCTTCAAGGTGGTATCCCTCCAACGATTAACCGGAATAAAAAGGTATTTGCAAGAATTGACAAATAGAGGTATAATTTAATTTAATCATACTGTTTCCCGCATTATCGTCAAAATTACTACACCGCCAAGGTCTAAGAAAGAAGTGATATTGTTTGTCGGAAAATAAAAACGAAAAGGTTTTATATAACGACGACCTGCGTGAGCAGGAAATAGACAGTATACTCAGCTCACTCAATCTTTCGGGTGGGTCTGAGGAAGATTCGTCCGAATTTTCTGAGCTGCTTGAGCGATACGGTGTAAAAGAGGAGATAATGCGTGATGTGGAGGCTATCAGTGCTTCCGCACAGAGTCTTTCCGACCCGGTTTATGATGATAATGCTTTATATGACGACACTGCGGAGGACTATTCCGACGACTATGAGTATTTAGGTGCTCCGGTGCAAAAGTCGATTTTTGACGAGTCTGCGGCAAGGGTCCTGTATGACGAGGACTTGCATGTCCCCAACGGCAGCATCTTTGTCAAGAAGATTCCCCAGACGCCCCATTATTACGATGAAAACGGATTCAGAATAATCTATGACGAGGACCTGGTAAACGGCGGTCGCCCGGTCTCAAACGGCGTACAGAAAAAGAAGACTAAGGATTTAAGCACATTTACCGACATCACAAAGACCGAAGCTCCTGCAGAAAAAGCAGAAACCGAGCCTGCTGTCAAGCCCGAGGAACCGTCGGCCCCCGTCAATGAGCTTGTCGACCCGATAAAGTCCGAATGGCTTATCCCCGACGAAAAGGAAAAGAAGAAAAAGGAAAAGAATACAGAGAAAAAAGCCAAGAAGCAGCCCGAAAAGGCAGCTGCTTCAGATACAGACACACCAAAGGCAGAAGAAGCACAGGAGAATAAGGACTCTAAGTTTGTCCGCTTCCTTAAAAACTTCCTGCCCTGGAAGGGCGACCCCGGTAAGGAGATCGTCCGCAAGCTGATTATGCTCGCCTCTCTTTGCATAATCGTCTATTACAGCGTTTACTTCATCAACTATTTCAGAGCTTACGGCAGCAGCATCAAGGATATGGACGAACTGGCCGAGCTTACAAGCGACTATGACAACAATAATGACACCGAGGCCGTCTGGGAGTCAATCAGGCAGAAGTACCCGAACGTGAACTTCCCCGCAAAGCTCAATCCCAAATTTGCACCCCTTTATGCAATTAATCAGGACTTCGGCGGCTGGATTTCGATAGGCAACACAAATATCGACGCCGTTGTTGTAAAAAGCTCCGACAACAAGGACTACCTTAAAACCAACTTCTACGGTAAAGAGAACAAGTACGGCACCCTCTTCCTTGATTACAGGAACTTCAGAAACGGCTTTGACGAGCTTGACAGAAATACGATAATCCACGGCCACAACATGAAGGACGGCCTGATGTTCGCCCAGCTTGAGAATTATATGAAGCCCCAGGGCTTTATCGACTCACCGCTGATTATATACGATACACCCTATCAGACATATTACTGGAAGGTTTATGCGGTAGTGGTCACAAACGGCCTTCCCAAGGATGATAACGGCTATCTGTTCAACTATATCGTGCCCAACTTCCAGAGTGACGAGGCCTTTATGGAGTATATAAGGGCCCTCGACGAGAGAAAGCTCTATGATACGGGCGTGGGTATCCAGCCGACCGACAAGATTCTCACTCTTTCGACCTGCAGCTATGAGTTTAAGGAGGCAAGGCTTGCCGTCGTTGCAAGGCTTGTACGTCCCGGCTAAAGTGTTGAAATCGACCCGTCGCTGGTTAAGGTCAATCCGAATCCCCGCTATCCGCAGGCTTGGTACGACGCTAAAAAGCTTGACAATCCGTATAAGGACGCATATAAGTGGCAGCCTTGATTTTACTTTGTTTTCCTAAACGAAAGGAAGTTTTCTGATGAGAGCAGCGCTTTTTTCCATAGGGGCTCAGCAAACAGGCGAATACAGCAACCTGAAGGCATATATTGATAACCAGTTTCAACAGGTTGACGAAAAGGCTGCCCTGACCGATTTTGCGGGACTTAAGGAGGCTATGCAGGCTATCGCCATAGCACTCAAGGAGTGCAGGCTGCTTGTATTCCTTCTCCCTCTGTCGGATTTCTATAAAAATAAAATCCTTTTGATGAAGCTGTTCCGCCTCGAAGGTCAGGTTTCCGAAGAGGCAGTAAAAAGCCTTGAGGAAACAAGGGGCTTTGCCCTTCTCGCCGAGGCCGAAAAGAAGGCAGCGGTGGTTTTCCCGAAGAATTCAAAGCTCATCGCACCTTCATCCGGCGTATATACAGGCTTTGCGGTTTCCTCCGGCAAGCAGGAGATTGCTGTCCTGCCCTTTGCCGAGGGACTGACGCATGAATATGTTGAGGCATACCTTATTTCAAAGGGTCTAATCGATAAACAGCCCGAAATAGCCGAGCCTGAAAAGCCCGCAGAGGACAAGCCTCAGGCTCCCGTTATGCCCGAAAAGAGCGCAGAGGACACAATGCCCGCCCCCCGCACCGAGGTTACAGAAAAAGTAAGGCTTGTGTCACCTTTCCCGAAGCTCGAAGAATACCTTACCGAAAACGACATCAAGGTGGGTATTGCCAGCACGCCCACATCCATATTCATTAAGTCCGCAGGCGAGAAGCTGAACTGCTTTGAGGACGCATTCAGGTTTATACCTTACATCAGAGAGCGCAATACCTATGACCTGCGTGAATATGCGGTAAACCTTGCCAGCCTCGCCTCCGAAATGGCAGAGGCGCCCTTCGGCGTTTCGATTACAAATGTCCACACCGAAGGGGAGGGAGACGAGCAGGAACGCTTTGTATTCATAGCCGCAGCCGGCGAAAAGTACGCAAAGGCAGTAAAGCTCTATGCTCTGCCGGAGGAGGATTCCGAAGCCTTCCTGTCCACCGCCGCAGACGAGCTTTTAAAGCTGCTTGAAGGCATGCTCGCAGAATACTTAGGCGATTTTGATTATCCGAGAACCGACTACCAGACTCCGCCCCGCCCCGTGCAGTTCATTTCCGGGGCAAAAAGCCTTATCGTAATCGGAATAATCACAGCGGCATTGATAATTTCCTTCATCACGGGCGTCCTTACCATACTGAATGACGGTACGGAGAACCCGATTGTAGTCTCGCACGAGGACGATTCCGACAATACGACAACGGAAGCGGTATAATCAGTATCTGCCTTTTGTCAAAGCAAGGGTTGTGAGAGAATGGATATTTATAAAAACAAAAAGGCGAATGCAATGAAAAGATTTTTATGTCTTTTTTTGTGTTCCGTTGTCGTTTTTTGTAGCTTTTCGGCGACAGCCCTTGCGGGAACCACCGATTCATCCTCCGAATATTCAATCGGCGATGTCAATTCTGACGGCAAAATTCAAGCCGGCGATGCAAGATTGGTTCTCCGCCATGTCGCAATGCTTGAAACTCTCACCGATGAAGCCTTAAAAAACGCAGATATGGACGCTGACGGCAAGGTAACCGCAGCAGACGCAAGAAAAATTCTGCGAATAGTCGCAAAGATTGATGTTCCCTACATACCCGACACAGGCGATGACGAATATGAGGGCACCTTTGAATTTGATGTTTACGGCTGGGGTCACGGCGTCGGCATGAGCCAGTACGGCGCCGTTGCAATGGCTAAAAAAGGCAGTACATATGATGAAATTTTAAAACATTACTATACCGGTATAAAAATCAAAACGGAAGACCCGCCCGAAACAATGCAGGTCAAAGAGAACGGTGAGACTAAAAATATCGATACAAAAATAATGCTTCAGAGAATAGTGCTTCAGGAAATCGGCGGCGTAAAGGATGTCGGAATTGAAGCCCTCAAGGCCCAAGCCGTTGCGGCATATACATATATTAAGTATAAGGCTGACAACTCCAAAGAAAAAGAAGTGTACAAGGTGTCGGGTCTTGCCTATACAAAGGAAGGCAGAGCAATTCCGAAAGATGTTAAAGAGGCCGTCGATGATGTTTACGGCGAG
>JAAYOZ010000086.1 GCA_012520115.1 Clostridiales bacterium
ATTATTATGACCGCCAGTATCCCGAGAGCAATTTTTATTGTCCGCTTCATTTACTACCTCCGTCGTATTTGGTCTGTTATTTTCCGATGCCGTAACGGGTGATTCTGCTGTTTTGAATGCAATACGGTCTGTCTCAACCGTAAAAATAAAAAACGGATTTCTTCCCGTATATTGATAAACCGCTTATCCGGGTCTATATATCAGAACGGTTTTTATTCAAGGAAATCGCTGCTTTTACGGCATATCGCGGCGCACGATTCAATCAACTTGAAACGACATTTTTTCACGTTTTCACGATGTTGTGTCGTTTTGTACCGTACGCTCCGAAACAGCGAAAAGCAATCCCGGACGTTGGGGGGTACCGATTTCGGATCCCCCGCAGTCCTTTATCCTTATGCTTTTATATATCTACGCATTCATGCATTAGCTTCGCTGACGATAACCGAGAAGTCTTTCGCCTTCAGCGAAGCGCCGCCGATAAGTCCGCCGTCAACATCCGGCTGAGAGAGCAGCTCCTCGGCATTTGCCGCATTCATGGAGCCGCCGTACTGAATGACTATGGCGTCTGCGGCAGCCTTGCCGTAAAGCTCTCCGATTAGCTCCCTTATAGCCGCATTGACCTCATTGGCCTGAGCTGCGGTAGCGGTCTTGCCTGTGCCTATTGCCCATACAGGCTCATAGGCTATGACTATATTTTTAAGCTCCTCGGCGCTCACACCTAAAAGAGCGATTTTGGTCTGCAGCCTTACGATTTCCGTCGTAATGCCCTGCTCCCTCTGCTCCAAATACTCGCCCACGCAGAGGATAACCTTGAGTCCTGCGTCAAGAGCGGCCCTTGTCCTCTTCCGGACAGTTAAGTCATTGTCGCCGAAAAGGGTTCTCCTCTCGGAGTGGCCGATGATAACATAGTCCACGCCGATGGCTTTGAGCATCTCGGCGGAAACCTCGCCCGTAAATGCTCCGCTCTTTTCCCAGTGGCAGTTCTGAGCGCCTATCTTTATATTTGTGCCCTTAGTTGCCTCAAGAGCTACAAGAAGGTCGACGAAGGGAACGCAGGCCACGACCTCGCAGTCCGCACCTTTGACAAGGGGGATTATTTCTCCGAGCAGCGCCTTAGCCTCATCGGGGGTCTTGTTCATTTTCCAGTTGCCTGCAACAACGGCAGGGCGAAGATTCTTGTTCATATGTTATCTCCTTACTTTATAGTATAGGCTTTTTCTTCTGTTAAGTCGGTAACCAAATAACAAAATAATAGCAGTTATCTCCGGATGAAGCCACCCGGAGATTAACACAAGAGCTGTCAAAGGACAGAATGAAGCTTATTTCGTATCGATGCAGGCAATGCCCGGAAGCTCGATGCCCTCAAGGAATTCAAGGGAAGCGCCGCCGCCTGTTGAGATGTGTGACATCTTATCTGCAAAGCCCAGCTTCTGAACTGCAGCTGCGGAGTCACCGCCGCCGATGATTGAGATAGCGCCGGACTCGGCAACAGCCTTGGCAACGGCTATTGTGCCGCCTGCAAAGTTCTCCCACTCGGAAACGCCCATGGGGCCGTTCCAGATAATCGTGCCTGCGCCCTTAATGGCCTCGGCGAAGATTTCCTGTGTTCTCGGGCCGATGTCAAGACCCATATAGCCGTCGGGAATGTTGTCGGAGTCGACCTCTTTCCACTCGGTGTCGGGCTTGTACTCCTTGCCGATTCTGTTGTCAACGGGCAGCAGGAACTTAACGCCCCTTGCCTCTGCCTTTTTAAGCATCTCGTTTGCAAGCTCTATCTTGTCGGGCTCGCAGATAGAGGTGCCGACACTGTATCCCATTGCTGCGAAGAAGGTGTATGCCATACCGCCGCCGACTATAAGGGTGTCGACCTTTTCAAGCAGGTTGTTGATAACGCCTATCTTGTCCGAAACCTTTGCGCCGCCGAGAATTGCGACGAAGGGACGCTTGGGAGCCTCAAGAGCCTGTCCCATGAAGGAGATTTCCTTCTGAATCAGGTAACCTACTGCTGAAGGCAGATAATCAGCTACGCCTGCGGTGGAGGAGTGAGCCCTGTGAGCGGAGCCGAATGCGTCGTTTACAAAGAGGTCGGCCATAGAGGCGAACTTCTTGCTGAGCTCAGGGTCGTTCTTTGTCTCGCCCTTTGCAAAGCGTACGTTTTCCAGCAGCATTACATCGCCGTCTTTAAGCTCATTAGCAAGAGCGGTAGCGGAATCGCCTACAACATCGGCAGCCATCTTAACTTCCTTGCCTAAAAGCTCAGAAAGACGAACGGCAACGGGAGCAAGGGAGAACTCAGCCTCGAACTCGCCGCCCTTGGGTCTGCCGAGGTGCGAGCAAAGTATGACCTTTGCGCCGTTGTCGATAAGATACTTAATGGTGGGCAGGGATGCGACGATTCACTTATCACTGGTGATTTTGCCGTCGGAAATCGGAACATTGAAGTCACAGCGGACAAGCACACGCTTACCCTTTACATCAAGATCCTCAATGGTTTTTTTGTTCAATACGCTCATGTAAATTCTCCTTATAATAAGATTAAACAGTTTCAAAGCAGACTAAAGGGAAACCTTTAAGTCAATCTATCCGCAAATGCGGCACCTTACGGTGTTTAAAGTGCATGGCACCTTAAAGCCTTAACTTGGCTGTGAAAAATTTCACAAATGAAAGGGCATATATTCTAATAATTTACAGAAAAGCCGCAATTTATGCGCTCCAGAACAGATAATCGGAAATCAGCAGGGCTCTTACGGGAGCGGCCTCAACGCCGCCGATTTTAAGCGGGGGAGCAATCAGGAAGTAATCCCCGTCCTCGACTTCGTCCAGCTTGAGTCCCTCAAGCAAAGCCACGGCCTCCCTTAAAAAGGCCTTGTGAACCGCCGTCTGCGCTCCGTGTGTGCCCACAGACAGGCTGTCCGTGCCGACGAGCTTTACGCCGGCAATGGCAAGCTCGGATGCAGCGGTCTCATGGAAGTAAGCCCTGCCGCCGCCCTTAATGATTATCCTCTCACGGGAGCGGGGGAAGTACTTTTCCACATACTCGCCCGTAATGGGGCCGGACGGCACCGAAATCACCGTGCACTCGCCGATAAAGGCGTCAAGGGGCAGCATGTCAATGGGCATACCCTTGTCAATAAAGTGCAGGGGTGCATCCATGTGCGTGCCGCAGTGCAGACCGGTGTAAATGGCCGCAAGGTTGCACGAGTCGCCGTCGGAAATCCTTTTTACGATTTCCACTCTCGGAACAGGGTCGCCGGGGTATATCTCACAGTCAAGAATATCTCTCGAAATATCAATTATATTCATGCTCTGCCCCCCTTTAAAGCTCTGCTATTTTATATTTATCTTCTTCTCAATCAGCATAATGATGATGAAGTAAAGGATAACGGCAAAGACAACGCCCGTAAATGTAGCCGTAACCGGGCGGATTGCGCCGTTAATATCGAGAATAGCGTCCTTTGCGGCCTCAGTCACGACCACCGAAACCTTGTCGGGGGTAAGGGCTAATGCAATGTCAGCAAGCTTTGCTGCGCCCTTGCCGAGGTAATGTCCCGCAAGTATGGTTATAAAGGAATAAATGACGGCGCCGAGATTGCCCAGCACATGGAAGGGCCTTACATTGGAAAGTGTAATGCCGAAAAGGACATACATGGTGATTGTGGCAACCTGAATAATAAGCCTTGAAGCCTCAAGTATGGCTACCTTTTTAAGCACCGCCTCGGAAATCAGCATGCTGAACTCTCCCGAGAGCAGTATAGACTTTATCATCTGGAAGCCGTCTTCGCCTGAAACATAGAAGTACATAAACACTATCGAGGCGTAAAAGAAAAGCTGGCTTATGAATACCCATAAGAATGAGGTGAACCACTTTGAAAAAACAAGGGCCGAGGTCTTAACGGGCAGTGTGTGGGTAAGATAGCCCTGACTGCCGTACATGGTCTTCTGAATACTGATGATTATGGTAATGACCGTGACAATGACTATTGCAAAGGCTGCGATAATGAAAACTACCGAGGATATATACTTGACGGTCTCAAGGTCGGCAAGCAGGGATATGCCCATGACCGCAGAGGCGATAAGCGCCGTGAGGTAAACAAGCGACACGCTGTGTGCGCCGAATTTCAGGTCGTTCTTAATCAGTTTCCCAAGCATTGCCGATAACCTCCTTAAATACTTCTTCAACGGATTTGCCCATGGCGTGGATTTTAGCAATGCCCGTGTTGACAAGAACCTTTCCGTTGCCGAGCATAAGCACATGGTCAAAGCTGCCCTCAAGGTCGTTTACCATGTGAGTCGATAAAAGAAGGGTGGAGTCCTGAGCATAGTTTTTCATTATAATATCAAGAATCGTAGCCCTTGCTGCAGGGTCAACGCCGCCCAAAGGCTCGTCCAGCAGATAGAGCTTTGCGGACCTTGACATAATGAGAAGCAACTGAACCTTCTCCTGCATGCCCTTTGACATGGACTTGATGGACTGCTTTTCGTTAAGGCGGAAGCGCTTAACAAACTCCAGTGCCTTATTCTTGTCAAAGTCAGAGAAGAAGTCGTTAAAATAATTGATGGCGTCAATGGGTCTGAACCAGTCCGCCAGATAGGTCTTTTCGGGCAGATAGGCTGTTATGCCCTTTGTGTGTATGCCGGGAGGGGCGTCGTCTACTCTGACTATACCGTCATAATCGTGGATAAGTCCCGACAGAATCTTAATAAGGGTAGTTTTGCCGCAGCCGTTCGGACCTAAGAGTCCGATGATTTTGCCCTTTTCAAGGTCGAAAGATATGTCGTCAAGAACAAGATTTTTGCCGTAAGACTTTGACAGGTTACGGACCTTGATGATAACATCGTTTGCCATTATTTAGCCTCCAGAATCGGCTGCCGCAAGCCGTTGTTCGGCATAGGCCCTTTGCAGAGCCTATGCCCGGATCATTTATTACTTATTTAAGGGTTCAAGTGCGGCCTCAAGTTTTGCCTCAACTTCCTTCGTTTCGGAGTTGTCAACAATGATAGTATTGGCAAAAAGAGCCTCGGTTAAAGCTATGGCCTCGTCGAGAGCCTTGACCTGCTCTGCAGAGAGTGCGGAGCGGTCTGCCTCCTTGGCTTTGGGCAGGAGATTGTACTTAATCTTCCTTATGTTCCTTGAACCGTTGAACTGCGGATATGCGGGGTCTGCGTGAACGCTGTCAAAACTATCATCGCTGAGAACACGCTTCGCAATCTCAAGAGCCACATCGTTGTAGGCGATGTCGTCATGAATCTGATTCCTGAAGAACCATGTTCTGTCAGGCAGCAGGCAGGTGGTAGCGTCGATAGTGCGGTCGGGAGATATGTAAGAAGCGGCATTCGGCACGTCGGGATTTGCCGGAACGTAATCCTCCGGGAAGGTCTCGCCGACAGGCGTTGAGGTTGCGCCGATGGAGGTGGAGGATACGTTGATGACCGTGTCGGAGCTGAAGTCCTTGGACTCGATGAAGCTGAAGAGGGGCAGGCCGTAGCCGCAGATGCTGAAGAACTTTACGCCGTTCTCCTCAAGCTCTTTAATCTTATTCCTGTAATTCTTCCTTGCGTTGTAGTACTTGTCGGCCATCTGACGGCGGTATTCGGCCTCGGGGCCGGAAAGCAGCTTCTCCCTTGCCTCCTCATACTGTGCCAGAGGAATAAGGCTGAGCATCATAAGGGACTTTGAAAGCAGGCCCGGCATAAGCTCAAGCAGCAGCTTGTCGGCCACCTTTCTCGGAATATCCTTCGGCAGAATCTTGAGCATGTCGGTTATCTTGCCGCCCTTGGGGCCTATAAGGAACTCAAGGAAGCTGCCGATGTCGTCGAGATTTACCCTGCCGGTAAAAATGTCGCCGGCGATTCTGGAGCCGTCAAGAGCAGCCACGAAGTTGAGAACCCTGTGGACATCGCCCTTGTGGCCGTATGCGTCGAAGTATGCGACGGAAACGGCGCCGCCGAGGCTTACGGGAACCAGGTTTACCTTGTCGCTGCCGGTCTTTTCCTTGACCATCTGAATGAATTCGTCAAGCAGAGCGGCGTTCTCATAGGGAGCTACAAAGGCATCGAATGCGAAGAAGTAAAGATTCTCCTCACCGACTTCTGCGCCCAGAGACTCCAGGGGAACCATTCTGTATATGTAATTTCTGTCCTCAGGTGTGCATTCCTTAACTGACTGAGGATATGATACTACTCTGCACTTCATTACCTTTTTGCCTTCGTTGTCGCAGGCAATGGGCTGAACAGCTTCTGCAAGAAGCTCTGCCAGCTTGTCTGTAAAGCCTGCGTCACGGCGCAGAAGCACCATCTTCATAAGCGGGCCTTTAAGCTCCTTAACGAGCTTTTCCGAATCAAAATGCAGCGGCCATGAGCTGCCTATTCTGTTGCCGTCATCGTCGATAAGGTCAACCTTTGACTGACCTATACCGGGAACGATTATGGTCGGTATGATCTTGTTACTCATTTCTACCCCCGATAATATTAATTTGCGATTTGAAAAACAAAACCTGCATCAGTAGCCACCGATTTTTGGGCAGGCTTCGCCCAAGCTACTTTATGCAATTCAAGGAAATTCTACCACAACTAAGTGTTCATTTCAATAGTTTTGCATCCACTTTCGAAAAAAGGAGAAACCTGCGGAATATGGATAAATCTTGAGATTCTACGCCCCCGACCGGCACAGAGTACGCCCCCGCCCAGGGTGGGGCACACCGCCCGTGCGGGGGAGAAAAGCACCCGCTGAGCTGAGAGTCCCCGCCCCCACATCCGCTGTTCACGCAACGGGAAGGGGATAGCCGCCTACGCCGGGG
>JAAYOZ010000087.1 GCA_012520115.1 Clostridiales bacterium
CGTTAAGCGAAGATGAAATTTTAAAGCTTGCTAAAAAGCGCAGGAAAAAATTCATAAGGACAAATTACAGCTTTAAACCCGAAAACTGTCATCCTGATAAACATTTCAAGTCATCCATGAAGCCGAGCGGTAAATTGTATTCGGCAGATATAGAGTTAAAGAAATTTCCTTCTTATGCTTCCAATCTGCTAAAAGGTAAAAAACATGAATGGGTATTATTGGCTTTGGTACAGGAGGACAGGGTAAAAAGCTTTTATGCAAACAAAGGCTTGGATAATTCCAGTGTTTCTTTTAACTGTGACATTGAAGATATAATAAGAATATGTAAAGAGAATAATTATCAGACAATCATGAGATTTCATAATCATCCGAACAGTGATCCGCAGCATTATACGGCACTGCTTGCAAGCCGGCAGGATAAAAGAAGCGCCAGATATTGTTCGGAGAAGGTTTTGGACTACGGTATAAATTGGTTGGATTTTGTTTGTGAACGAGGCAGATTTATAGAGTTTTACAGAGCATTTTCAGAGTCATTTTCCCCGAGCGTGCAAATACTTCTTATATCGAGTCGGAGAATCGGGATGCGAAAAATCACTATAAATTGCACAGAGAGCTGGGACTCATAAGAATATGGTAGCAGAGCAAGCATATTGCTATTGCTCTGTCGAAAGCCCTATATTTTCATTCCTGCATGGCGGTGACTTATCAGTGCGACGCTGTCTGCAGCGAGACCCCGACGCCGAGCATAAAAGGCAAAGACTCACCTTGTGAGAAAAAATAAAGAAAACGGTGCTGATATGACAGAGAAAGAAAAGATAGTTAAATATTTTGAGAGAATCGGACTCACTTACGACGAAAACCGCAGGCTTGACGGCGATTTTCTGCGTGAAATCCAGCTTGCCCATGTGACAAGCGTGCCCTATGAGAACATCGACATTCTGCGTGACATTCCCCTTGATTTAAGCGCCGATGCGGTCTTTGACAAGGTGGTCTTGCGTCACCGTGGCGGCTACTGCTTTGAGCTGAACGGTCTTTTAGCGTGGCTCTTAAAGGCTCTCGGCTTCGGCGTGACCGAGTACATGGGACGCTTTTTGCGAAATGAGACGGAAATCCCCATGCGCCGCCACAGGATATTAAAGGTAGTCGCCGCCGACGGCATCTATATGTGCGATGTGGGCGTTGGCTCAAAGTCGCCGAGGTACCCCATTGAAATGAAGCCGGGGCTTGTGCAGAAGCAGTTCGGCGAGGAATACCGCTTCGAATGCCGTGAATTTTTCGGTTGGGTTCTTACAGAGAAAAACAAGGACGGCTGGGGCGACATGTTCTCCTTTACCGAGGAGGTTCAGCTGCCCAAAGACTTTGTTATGCCCTCCTTCTACTGCGAAAAGCACCCGGATTCAATCTTTAACAAGGACTATATGATTGCAATAAAGACTCTTACCGGCAGAAAGACCCTTGACAAGAATGTCTTCAAGATTTTTGAGGGCACGGAGCTTGTGCATATTCAGGAGCTGTCAGAGGACGAAATCCCCGTATATCTCAAAGAACACTTCGGCATTGAGCTTTAAAGGCTTTTCAATTTAAACTATGTACATTTTGTAAAATATAAAGAAAATATCGACTAAGTTTTGATTTTATGGTAAAATGCTACAAAAATAAAGCTTTAAAGCGGAAGGGCGAATGACTTTCCGCACACTGATTTTCGGAGGAGAGATTAATGAAAGCTGTTGACTCGGTTCCCGCCTTTAAGTCAAAGCTGCGGGAGTACACAAACTACATAATCAGGGGCGTTAAGAAAATCTGCGTTGAGATAGGCCCCCGTGCCGCCGGCAGCGAGCAGGAGCTAAAGGCGCAGGAGATTATGAAAAAGGACTTAGAGCAGGTTGCCGACTCTGTGGCGCTCGAACCCTTTAAGCTGCACCCGAATGCATTTATGGGCTGGTTTAAGATAGTTTCCGCACTTCTGGTTTTCGGTCTTGCGGTATTTTTCTTAGGTCTTCCCATCCTGACCCTTGTTCTGCTTGTGATTGCAGGTGTTATACTTATCTGCGAATTCCTGTTCTACCTTGAGTTCACTGACCCGCTTTACAAGTCAGCCACCTCCCACAACCTTGTTGCCGTCAGAAAGGCTCAGGGCGAGACAAAAAGGCGTATCATAGTTTCGGGTCACATGGACAGCTCCTATGAGTGGAGATTTACCCATGCGGGCGGCAAGGCTCTGCTTTTCTTAATGCTTGTGGGCGCTGCCGTCTCCTTTTTCGTGCTGTTAATCACCACAATCGTCGCCCTCGCAAAGGGCTATGTCACCGACGCTCCCGACAAGGGTCTGCCCTTCATGCTCTCAATAATCTCCCTTTGCTTATCACCCTTTATGGTCGGCCTGTTCTTTATGGTCAATGACAAGGTAATGGCCCCGGGCGCAAACGACAACCTGACCGGCAGCCTTTGCAGCGCCGCCATTATCAGATACCTTGCGGACAACAATATCCGCTTTGAGAATACCGAGGTCATCGCCCTGCTGACAGGCTCCGAGGAGTCCGGACTGCGTGGCGCAAAGGCCTTTGCAAAGCAGCATGCGGATATGCTGAATGATAAGAGTGTCGAAACGGTTTTCATCGGCGTTGAGACCCTGCGTGACTATGAGTATATAAACATCTACTCAAAGGATATGTCCGGCACGGTCAAAAACTGCCCGAAGGCCTGCGCTCTTATGAAAGAGGCCGGAAAGCTCGCCGATATGGACCTGAAGTATGCCAGCGTCTATGCGGGCGCCTCCGACGCAGCGGCCATCTCAAAGGCAGGCTATTCCGCCGCAACCCTTGCCGCTATGGACCCGGGCCCGCCGAGGTACTATCACACCCGCACCGACACGCATGAGAACTTAGACCCCAAGACCATTGAAAAGGGACTTGAAATCATACTTAATACCGTCTTCCTGTTTGACGAAAAGGGTCTTAAGTAACAAGCAGTGATAAATTTCAAATATTGTATTGTAAAATTATTGTGAAATATGCTATACTTTCCTTTGCGGTTTGATCAATAGGCTTGTTAGCTTATCAAACGACAGAATAATGTTATTGCTTTTCATTGTAGAAAGGGGATTATCCTGTTATGAAAAAAATGCTCAGAACGTTATCTGCGGTGCTTGCCGCTCTGCTTGTTTTGTTGACCTTCACCGGCTGCAACATGTTTACCTTTGGTGAAGATGAGACAACCACGGCCGAGTATTCCACAAGCCTGACGGAAAAGCCTGTTGATACAGCAAAGACGGTTGAATACTTCAACAAACTGCTTGAAAAGGCTGTAAATCTGCCCAAAGAGGACAGACCTGACATCACCTGGACCGAGTCCTTAAACGTAAGCGACAAGTCCATTAAGATTACCTCTGCCCTTGTTCCCGAGGAGGACGAAAGCGCCACGCTCGAGAAGGAAGTGGAGGACATCATTGAGGACCTTAACAATATAGCACCCATCGTCAAGAATTACATAATCGAGCAGGTCCCGAAGCAGAAGAGCGCCACGACAGTGCCCGACAAGAAGGGCGAGGGCGCAACCCCCTATGAGGAAATCCTCTACGGTGCAGGCGGTCTGACCGCATTCGATACGGGCTTTGCGGTGGTTGTTGAGGACAATACCGAGGAGAACCTCTATAAGATTACAATCCGCTTCAACGACGAGTACAACCCGACCGCAAACTCCACCAGAATCGGCAAGGCCTTTGATTTAAGGACGAAGGACGATATCTTTAAGGCTATGAACACCGACTCCATGGCAGAATACGCAAAGGTCAACGACTATGACGCAGTGTATAAAAACTGCACCGTCACCGCCGTTGTCAACAGACTGACAGACGAGCTTATCAGCATTAAGTATTCAAAGAATGTCGAAATTGCCGCAAAGGTAACAATGCTCGGCAAGTTCGCAAAAGCAGGCGACCTGAATATTAACTTCACGGTTGAGAACGTAAGAGAGTACGAGTTCGCATGGCCGGTTGATGAAGAGGCATAATGAATTATTAAAGATAAGACCCTTCGTTTGAAGGGTCTTTTTTTACCTTAGTTTTTAGTAAAATTGGTCAGATTTATGCGAGAATTCCTGAAAATAGGCATTTACAAATTGAGAAGTTTAATATATAATAATTTGGCGGCGGGGGAGTGAAATTTCTCGCCGGTGTTTAACACTCTGTTTGCGGATATGGCGGAATTGGCAGACGCGCTAGATTCAGGTTCTAGTCGGGGCAACTCGGTGGAGGTTCAAGTCCTCTTATCCGCACCAATACAAAAGGCTCGTAACCACGGGCCTTTTTTCTTTATGCTGCAAACGCATCAAATTTACAAAACAACCTAAAAAAATTCAATTAACAAACGACTTCTTTTTTCTAAAATGGTATTATACATGTA
>JAAYOZ010000088.1 GCA_012520115.1 Clostridiales bacterium
AACCTCCTGCCTGAAGTACTCAATAGCCCGTTTTGCGCCCTCACTGCCGCCAAGCCCGCTTAAAAAATTCTTCAGGTCGTAAATCATAAACACCGGACTGCCGTCGATTTTGTAATATGAGGGATGAGTGAAATATCTTTCAATCAGCCGCCTGACTATTGTCTTAAAGCTGTCAAAGCTTACTTCGCCCTTCCAGGTAACGACCTTATAGAAGTCGTCCGACAGGTCAATATTCCAGAGGTTGTTTGCGTCGTGGTTCGCCCACATTATATAAAACTTCACAAGATGATTGTTCGACGCCTTCAAGTACCCGTCATTCAGGCAGTTTTCAAGGAAGGGTCTGTCGTCATACCAGTACCAGTCGTAAATAAAGACATTGACCCCGTACTTTGCGGCGCAGGCAATCTCCATTTCCATCACATCCGGGTTCGCCTCGTTCACATAGCCCCACAGCGGCCTTCTCGGCCATGAGTGCTCGGGGAATTTCTTCACCGCATTCTTAACGCTCTGCCACTCGCCGATGCCCTCCTTCCAGAAAAGGCGGGCGCGCGGGTCGTCGCCTGTATATGCGGGCCATACATAGGCCGCAATATCATATTTGTTCATTGTATTAACCTCCCGACGGGCTCTTTTAGGTGAATATAGCATACTAAGCCACTGAAAGCAATCGCCGGATAAGCTTAAAATAAATGACAAGCATCGAAATTAATGCTTGTCATATTTTTTCTTTTTATAGGGATAATAAAGGGATGAAAACCGCCGAAATTGTCAGAATGCCGACCGTAATTTGCAAATTTTGTGTACAACAACCAATCGCATTAACATTTTGCACAAAAAACTTTTTAGGCGCTTAGTAATTTTGATAATTTCACAAAAAAAGTTTGATAATTTTCTTTTAAAGTATAGACAAGTTTTGATAAAAATGATACGATGCAATCAAAAGGGGGTGTTCTATGATTAGTATAGTCGGTGTAGGTCACTGCTGTCAGGATTTTCTTTGCGTTGTGGAAAATTACCCTCCCGAGGACGGGTCAACTCACATTACTCAGATAAATACTCAGGGCGGAGGAGCCGTAGCAACGGCGATGGTAGCCGCATCACGACTCGGAATCAAAACCGCATATATCGGAAATTTAGGCGAAGACTCAATCGGCGACACGATTCTCGACGAGTTTAAAAGGGAAGGCGTGGACGTCTCATGTGTAACCAGACTTCCTAATGTGCAAAGTCTCAGCTCCTATGTGATGATTAATCCCGCAAACGGTACCAGAACAAAATTCCCATTCAGAGGCAATATACCCCCAATAGTCTGGGACGGGCAGAAGAAAGAAATGCTGAGGCAGGCGAAAGTCCTTCACTTAGACGGCACAAATTACGAAAACGCAGTAAACGCCGCAAAGCTTGCAAAAGAGTATGGCGTCACGGTATCGCTCGACGGCTGTTCCCGTCAGCAGGACAACGACAAAAACAAATTTCTTGCGTCAATGGTGGACATCCTGATAATGAATGCGGTGTATCCAACGGCTGTTTCGGGCAAAGCCACAATAGAGGAATCGCTGCTTGAAATAAGCACATGGGGCCCGAAAATCGTAATGTCAACGGCGGGACGGGACGGAGTCTATGCGGTCATAGACAACAGCGTTTATCATTTCAAGGCCTATGAAGCAAAGGTTGTAGACACAACCGGAGCGGGCGATGTCTTCCACGGAGCATTCCTTGCAGCCTACGTCAGAGGCAAATCATTAAATGAGTGCATCGGGATTGCACAGCTGACAGCAGCCATAAAATGCGAACAAATCGGAGGTCGCACAGGAATAACCGATTGGCAAACGGTCGAAAATAAATATATGTCCCTCACAGGCACACGCCTGTAAAAATATTAAAATTTGGAGGAATAATGATGAAAAAAATTATTGCTGCTCTGCTTGTTATAAGCACACTGTTCACACTGTTTGCTTGTAAAAAAGCAGACAAGCCGGACACCACCACTGAACCCGGCACCAAGTCCGAGTCAGGTGTTGACACGTCCGTATCAGGCACCCTGGTCATCTATACCACTACCTATGATATTGAGTACAAGCTGATCATTGAAGAAGGCTTCCTGAAGAAATATCCCAACGTCAAGGTTGAAAGTGTACAGGCTGGTGCCGGCGAACTCAAGACAAGAATCAAGTCCGAAATCGAGAACCCGCAGGGCGACGTAATGTTCGGCGGTCTTGCATATTCGGACGCAGACCTGGGCATCTGGGAAAAGTATGTTTCCAAGAACGATGTCACAATGCCCGACTCCGCAAAGAACACAACAGGTTATCTGACCTGGACAACCATTCAGCTTGAAAACCTGCTTGTAAACATTGACGCTGCAAAGGCTGCAGGCATTGACCCCGATTCAATCACAGGCTTCGATTCACTTCTTGACCCGAAGCTCAAGGGCAAAATCATCTGGGCTGACCCCTCTGCTTCATCCTCTGCATGGAATATGCTCGCTACAATCCTTGTAACAAAGGGCGGCTATGAGAGCAAGGAAGCCTGGGACTATGTTGATAAGCTCCTTGCCAACGGCGTAGTCGTCGGCAACAGCTCCAGCTCATGCTACAAGTCGGTATATGAAGGCGAGTATGTAGTAGGTCTGACCTATGAGGCTCCCTGCGTATCCTATATTGAAGGCGGCGAGGGCGACAAGGTTAAGATTGTCTATATGGAAGAGGGTACCTCTGCATTCCCGTTCGCATCAGCCATCATCAAGGGCGCCAAGAATATGGAAATCGCCAAGCTGTTCATCGACTATGTCGCTTCCGAAGAGGCTCAGAAGCTCTGGGCATCCTCAACAGCACGTCAGGCAAATACCAAGCTGCCCACAACAAACCAGTATCTCACAGACGTCAGCAAGATTAAGATTGTTGAATCAGATCATCAGTATCTGAAGGATAACAGAGATAAAATCCTTGAAAAGTTCCAGGAAATCTTTGTAAAGCATCAGTAATTTGCATTTAAGGCAGGAATCCGGGTTGCCGGATTCCTGCCCCCTAAGAGGAGATTATAAAGATGAGTATTAATATCATCATAAAAAACGCAATCAAGCGCTACGGCGATACGGTTATAATCCCCGACCTTTCACTTGAAATCAAGCAGGGTGAGTTTTTTACATTACTCGGCCCTTCCGGCTGCGGTAAAACAACCTTGTTGCGTATGATAGCAGGCTTTAACACAATAGAGGGCGGAGATTTCTACTTCAACGATACCCGCATTAACGATTTAGACCCTGCAAGACGAAACATAGGCATGGTGTTCCAGAATTATGCCATATTCCCGCACCTGACGGTAAGGGGCAATGTGGCGTTCGGTCTAAAAAACCGTAAGCTGAATAAGCAGGAAATCGACGCAAGAACCGACGAATTTCTGAAGCTTATGAGGATAAAGGAATACGAAAACCGCTTACCCGAGCGCCTGTCCGGCGGTCAGCAGCAGCGTGTCGCCCTTGCAAGAGCATTGGCGGTTCACCCCGATGTGCTGCTTATGGACGAGCCCTTATCAAACCTTGACGCAAAGCTCAGAGTCGA
The DNA here is from genome assembly GCA_012520115.1 of Clostridiales bacterium. GTDB lineage: Bacteria > Bacillota > Clostridia > Oscillospirales > Acutalibacteraceae > DTU053. Next base: position 3,561 of record JAAYOZ010000088.1, read on the forward strand.
AATGCGTGAGGTTATCAAGGAGATTCAGAACAAGGTCGGCATTACAACGGTTTATGTTACCCACGACCAGGAAGAGGCAATGGCCGTTTCAGACCGCATTGCGGTTATGGACCACGGTGAAATCCAGCAAATCGGCACACCCAAGTCACTCTATCAGCGTCCCGCCAATCTGTTTGTCGCAACCTTTATCGGACACACGAATGTGCTTGACGGTAAGATTGCCGTTGAGGGCGGTCAGAAGTACATTGTGCTCAACAATGCAAAAATCCCGATGCACAATCTCAATGACCTTGCCGCAGACGGCTTAAAGGCAAAGGTTTCGGTTCGCCCCGAGGAATTTGTAATCTGTGAAAACGGAGCGCTTAAAGGAACTGTGGAGGACAGCATCTTCTTAGGTCTGAACACACAGTATTTTATTCGTCTTGAGTCCGGTGAAAAGATACATGTTATCCAGGAATCCACAATAGACGATATTATTCAGAAGAATTCAGAGGTTACATTTTCGGTGAAGACCGACAAAATCAATGTTTTTACCGAAGACGGACAGAGAGCGCTAATAGGCTAAAGGAGACTAACTATTAAATGTCAAGCCCCAAAATAGAAATTCTGCAAAAAGATCCGCCGCCCTTGACAAACAGCATTCAGATGCTGAGAAGCAGCAGCGAGGGCGATGGAGAGAATGACAAATAAAGCACAACACACCCTCGCCAAAAACATCGTAGCATCTGAATGCTTCGGTTTGTCAAGGGTACGCTGCGCCGGCTGGCAAGCGATGCATTTCAGCTCAGGCTCAAGAGAGAATTAAGAGGCTTGGCTGTAAACCTCTCCCGTAAGCTCAAGGTGATACAAAAGTCGCACAAGCTTCTTGGCAGCATGGGAAACAGCAACATTGTAATGCTTTCCCTCAGAACGCTTCTTTTCAAGATATGCGGCAAAAGTAGGCTCCCACTTGCAAACGAATTTTGCAGCATTTATTAAAGCAAAACGGAGATATTTGGAGCCGCGCTTCTCCATTTTAGCGTGAGAGGAGTACAATTGACCGGATTGATATGTGGTAGGTGAACATCCGGCAAAAGCAAGAATTTTGTCAGGGCTGTCAAACTGTGAAAAATCGCCAATCTCAGCGACAATCATTGCGCCCAGAGCATAACCGATACCGGGAACGGTAAGGATGGGAGAACCTATGACATCCATAATCTTCTTAATTTCGGTTTCGATTTCATCAATTTCAATGGAAAGCTCACCGATCAGTTTGATGGTATGCCTCAGTTCCAGCGATTTTGCCGGAAGGTAGGAACTGATAGAGCGTCTGGCGGTTTCCCGGATTTCATCGGCTTTTTCACGACCAAAGTGACCTTTAGAAGCTGTTCCAAGCAATGATGTGAGGTGCTTTAGATTCGCTGATGCCACTTGGTGAGCGCCCGGAAATTCTGAAAGAAGCTCATATACAGCTTTAGCATGAAGTGTAGACACTAATTTTTCAAGCTCAGGAAAAAGAATGGAAACCAATCTTGAAACAGATTGCTTAAGCCGCGCTCTGGCAGAAACTTTATCAAATCTGTATCTTGTTAAAGACTTTAAGTCTTCGTTGTAGTATAATTTGTCTGAGTAGGGCTTTAAGCTCACGTCAGACATGATCATACTTGCAATGGTACGTGCGTCAACCTTATCTGTTTTGGTTTTTCTAAGACTGAGACTTTTACGGTAAGCGGATGTGTACAACGGATTAATGACAATGGTGGGAAGACCTTTGTTTTTCAAAAATCCGAGTATGTTGCAATTGTAGTGTCCCGTGGCTTCGAGCCCTACTTTCACTTTGCCCGGATCTTTGGAAGCGGTCTTAATTTTGAAAAGCAAATCTTCAAATCCATCCATGTTGTTCTGTATGGTGAACACATCAAACAGAACTTCACCGTCGGAGTTTACGATGAAGCAGTCATGCTTGTCCTTCGCAACATCAATTCCGACATAAACCATAATGATACCCCCGATTCATATTTTTTGATGCTGTATAGAACCCACAGGAGTCTTTACGTCTTGTAACCTCGTTCTAAATAAACCGTCGGGCGGTATCTAACTAATTAACAAACTCGTAAAGGTCTGTGGTTGGAGCCTTTCTGAA
>JAAYOZ010000089.1 GCA_012520115.1 Clostridiales bacterium
CTTTTAAGGCACGATATGCGGCACTTTATGAACAACATAGTCTCGTACATCAATCAGGGTGACACTATAAAGGCGAAGGCCTATATAAGCGAGATTATTAAGTACACCGACAAGACCGCCATGCAGAAATACTGCGAGAATGACATAGTCAATATGATAATCTCCTCTTATGAGAATCAGTTCAAGGAGAATAATATTGAGCTTAAGCACTCGATTCAGATTCCCGCACAGCTTCCCTATTCGGATGTGGACCTGACCTCGATTCTGTCAAACGGCATAGAGAATGCGATTCATGCGGTGTCGGAATTGGAGGCAGAGGACAGAAAAATCAAGCTGGATTTGCATATGAATGACGATAAGCTGCTGCTGTCTATAAAGAACCCCTATACCAACAAGGTCGAAATGGTGGACGGCATACCGCAGGCGAAGAGTGTGGGACATGGCCTCGGCACGCAGAGCATAAAATATGTGACGGAGAAGCTTAACGGCAACTGCCAGTTTGTCGCAAAGGACGGGCAGTTTGCTTTGAGAGTGGTGCTGTAATAAAAAACCGTGGGAGTTTTTTACTCTCACGGTTTATCGTTTACTATGATTTATAATACATCGTTCTTGATAAGGTCGTCGTAGGTTTCACGCTTTACGATGACCTTCTTTTCGTTACCTCTGACGGCTACGATAGACGCGCGGGGGATGCGGTTATAGTTGCTTGCCATGGAGTAGTTATATGCGCCAGTGGCAAGGATTGCAAGGGTGTCGCCTACCTTGATTTCGGGCATGAGGATATGCTCCTGAATAAGGTCGCCGGACTCGCAGTATTTGCCCGCTATTGTGACAGGTCCTTTCGGCTCTGCGATTGCTCTGTTCGCCACGACTGCCGAGTATTTTGCGCCGTAAAGTATATACCTCGGGTTGTCGCCCATGCCGCCGTCTATCGAGACATAGGTTCTGACGTTTTCGATTTCCTTCACGCAGCCGACTGTATAGAGGGTAATGCCTGAAGGTGCGACTAAAGAGCGTCCCGGCTCAAAAACCAGATACGGCAGCTCTAAGCCCTTTTCGGCTGCACACTGCTTTACCGTTTCTGCGGCTCTCTTAATATATTCGGCTGCGGGCAGCGGGTCGTCATCCGAGCTGTACTTAATTCCGAAGCCGCCGCCGAGGTTTAATATGTTTACCTTTATATTAAGCTTCTGCTTCAGTTCTGCGATGAAGTCCATCATCACTCTTGCGGCCTCTGAGAAAGGCTCATTGTCAAAAATCTGCGAGCCGATGTGGCAATGCACGCCGTCGATTTTAATATTGCTCAAAGTTGAGGCATACTGATGAATCTCTGCGGCTTCGCCGTTTTCCAGCGCAACGCCGAATTTAGAGTCAATCTGACCTGTCTTAATAAAGTCGTGGGTATGTGCGTCGATACCGGGCTTTATGCGGAACAGTATTCTTTGGACTATGCCCTTTTCCTTTGCTACTTCATTAATTAAATCAAGTTCAAAGCGGTTGTCAACGACCAAATGGCCTACGCCGCAGTTTATGGCAAGCTCGATTTCTGCTCTTGTTTTATTATTACCGTGGAAAAACACCTTTTCCATCGGGAAGCCGGCTTTGTGAATGGTGTAGATTTCTCCGCCGGAGACAACGTCTGCGCCGAGACCCTCCTCGGCGGTCACCTTTGAAATGTGCATGGTGCAAAGCGCCTTGTTTGCGTACAGCACAAGTCCGTTGCCATCGTAATAAGTGTCTATGGCTTCTTTAAATTCACGGCAGGTTTTTCTGAATAAGTCCTCGTCAAGGACATATAGCGGGGTGCCGTATTCCCTTGCAAGCTCGACAGTGTCGAAATTACCGATAACCAAATGATTATCCTGATTTACCGTTAAATTCTCTGAGTTAAACATAGATTCCGCCTTTTTATGAGTATGTTTTAATTATTTCCTCTGCTATTACCTTTCTTGTAACACATCTGTCCATTGCCTGTTTTTCGATATAGCGGTGAGCCTGCGGCTCATCCATGTGCAGTTCGCTGATAAGCAGCAGCTTTGCACGGTTCACTATACGAATCTCCGCCATTTTTTCCTCAAGGGTCTGCGCCTTTGTTTCGTGGGCACGGATTCGCTCCCTTGCGCTTGACATCCATTCGAGGGCGTGGACTACCATCGTTCTGGATACGGGCTTAGCGAGGACAAACACTCCGTACTCAACCACCTTGTCGAGCGTTTCCGCATAGATTTCGGAGCGGACAAGCAGCACTACCACGGAGTTTTTTATTGTGCTGGCGTCGATTGCAAAGCGTGTGCCGTGCTCGTCGGGAAGGGGCGCATTTATGAAAACAAAGTCATAGGCTCTTTCTGAAATGGCTCTTTTTGCTTCGCTGATGCTTGATACCATGTGTACCGGGTGACAATGGGCTTCGGGGAGCAGCTCGGAGAGTGAGGCGTTGAAGCTTTCTGCCGCTGAGACGACAAGAATGCTGTATAAGCGTTCCTTCAAGCTCATTTGCTCCCCTCCTTATCAGTTTTTTCTTAACTTATCTGTTGCAATAACTGTCTATGATTGCTTCGGGTAGACTTGATTTTATAAAGGAGCTGTCTGCCGCTGCTTTGCAGGCAGACTGTAAATCCCTCGGCAGCGCCTTCAGCTTTGACAGTGTTTCGGCGTCTGCCTTATAAAGGTTCAAATCCGTGCCGGCAGGCAAATCAAGCTTATTTTTAATGCCGTACATTGAGGCGTTAATCATAAGAGTGAATGCAAGATAGGGATTTGCCGTCGGGTCGGGTGAACGAACCTCCGCACGGTTGAATTCGCCGACCGCAGCGGGGATTCGCACAAGCTGCGAGCGGTTTTCGCCTGACCATGAGATATAGCCGGGGGCCTTGTGAACACCGAGGCGCTTGTATGACTCGTCAGTGGGGTTCAGGAAGGCTGTCATCTGGTCGGCCTTTTCGAGTATGCCCGCAATCATATAGTAAAGATTGTCGGAGCCGTCGTCCGCCTTGACGGAGATATTGATATGAAAGCCGTTGCCCGGTGCGTTTTCAAGGGGCTTGGGGCTGAAGTCCGCATAGAGCCCGTTCCTGTGTGCAACCGTTCTGACAACCGTCTGGAAGGTCATGGCGTTGTCCGCTGCGGCGAGGGGGTCGGAATAGCGGAAGTCAATCTCGTTCTGGCCGGGGCCCTGCTCGTGGTGGGAGCTTTCCGGACGGATGCCCATCTGCTCTAAGGTAAGGCAGATTTCACGGCGGATATTCTCGCCTCTGTCATCGGGGGCTATGTCCATATATCCCGCCTCGTCATAGGGCTCCTTGGTGGGCTTGCCGTTATCGTCGAGCTTGAACAGGTAGAACTCCTGCTCCACGCCGAAGGAAAAGCGATAGCCCTCCGCCTGAGACTTTTTGACGGTTTTGGCAAGCAGGCTGCGGGTGTCGCTCTCGAAGGGTCTGCCGTCGGGATAGCAAATGCTGGAGAACATTCTGACGACCTTGCCGTGCTCGGGTCTCCACGGAAGAAGCATTAAGGTCTCGGCCTCGGGATGCAGGAATAAATCGGAGCGGGCCTCGTCGCCGAAGCCGTTTATAGCGGAAGCATCAAAGGCAATTCCGTATTCAAATGCACGAGGAAGCTCCTCTGCCATTATTGAAATATTCTTCTGTCTGCCGAAAACATCACAGAAGGCCAGGCGGATAAACTTAACATCCTCTTCCCAGACATACTGTAATACTTCTTCCTTTGAATACTTCATAAAATTACCTTCCTTTTCAGTCTAATTTGCCACATACATCTGCTTGTATGGGTTTTTGCTGTCGGGAGTTACCACGGTAAAGGGTGAGTTGAGAACAGTGTTTATATCATAGCCGAACAGCTCACAGAATTCTGCTATGTATTCTTTTAATTCTTCCAAATCCTTTTTATCGGCGGGGCGGGCAGTAACCTGGCCGGGGAATTTAACATCCTTGCAGTCGGACCTTAAAAACATCTTGCCGCCGTGCATACCTGTGCAGGGGAAGCCGCCGACGATTTTTTTACCCGAATCGGCATTCAGGCCTAAAACGACGATGACGCCGCCCGCCTGATATTCGCCGAGGAAGCTGCCGGCGGTGCCGCCGATGACCATGAGCGGCTTCTTTTCCTTATATTCCTTCATATGAATGCCCGCTCTGTATCCGGCGTTGCCTTTTACAAAAATCCTGCCGCCACGCATGGCATAGCCTGCGGTGTCGCCGATGTTGCCGAAGACCACGATTGTACCCTCGTTCATGGTGTCGCCCACAGCGTCCTGTGCGTTGCTGTTCACCCTGATTTTTGCGCCGTTAAGATATGCGCCGAGGGCGTTGCCGGGTATGCCGTTTATGGTAATGTCACTGTCCGACATGCCAGCGGCAATGAAGCGCTGACCCACGCAGTCATCGAGGGTGATTTCTCCCTTGTACTGCTGGAGCATTTCGTTGAGGGATTTATGATTAAGCTTTCTGACGTTTATTATCATAGTATTATACCACACCTCCGAACTTTTTTCTACGAATTTCAGGAGAAAATGAGGCCGTAGTCGCCGATTTTTTCAAGAGGTCGAAATTAAGGGTGCAAAGAGGCGTCTTTTCACGAATCAGGGAGGTGTAGATACCCGCACGCTCGGTAATGCCTATCAGGATAAAGCCAGCTAAACAGCCGTCCTTCGTAAAGAGACGTTTGAGGCTGTTTTCGCCTTTTTCTTCGTAGACTTCGCCCTCGGCGTTGCCTGCGGTCATGGCGTGAAGGCCGAAGAAGCCGATTGAGTTCATCGGGATAGCCTTGTCAAAGACCTTTTCGCCGCCCGCCATGTTAATGCCTGCGGTGTGACCCTGCATATATGCGTTGGGCAGGAGAGCAAGCACACGCTTTGCTCCGACTGAGCTGTCGTCGCCCTCGGTGCAGTCGCCTGCCGCAAAGATATGCTTTATGCTCGTTTCCATACGGTCGTTTATGATGATGCCCCTGTTTACTTCTCCGCCTGTTTCCTTAACAAGAGCGGTGTTCGGGCGAACGCCGACAGCAAGGACAAGAATGTCAAAGTCGATTTGCTCGCCGCTTTTCATATAGGCTTTTGTTTTGTCAAAGCGGCTTACAGTGTTGCCGAGAAGGAAGTTAATGCCCTTTGACTCTATATGCCGTTGCATAAGCTCTGCGCTGTCTGAGTCAAAAATGCTGGAAAGTATTCTGTCTGCAAGGTCGCAGACGGTAATGCTCTCTACCCTGCCGTAAAGTCCCTCGGCACATTTAAGACCGATAAGACCTGCGCCGACTATAAGCACCTTTGAGTCCTTGGTTGCAGCCTTTTCAAGGCTCAGTGCGTCGTCTAAGGTCTGGAAGGTGAACTTGTTCTCCACGCTGTCAAGCCCTTCAAAGGGCGGGACAAAGGGTGAGGAGCCTGTGGCGACACAGACTTCGTTAAAGGGCAGCTTTTTGCCGTCGTCGAGGATGACCTTTTTGGCGGCGGTGTCTATCTTTACTGCCTTTCTGCCGTACAAAACCTCGCAGCCGTTTTTCTCATAAAAATCCTTGCTGCGATAGTTCATACGCTCAAGGTCAGTCTTATTTTCAAGATAATAGGAAATCAGCGGGCGGCCGTAAACATGGTGGTTTTCTTCGGAGATAACGGTGATTTTGCTGTCTAAGTCGACTGAGCGGATGCCCTCAATGCAGCCGACAGCCGCAACGCCGTTGCCGATGATTACATACTTCTTCACTGTGCCTCACCTCTCTCCTCGAATACTATTGCTCTGTTGGGGCAGTTTTTGACGCAGGCCGGCTCGCCGAAGGAGTTGCTGATACACAGCTCGCATTTCTGCATTGCGCCATTCTCCCCTTCAGCCAGAGCACCGTAGGGGCAGACAAGCACGCAGGTAAGGCAGCCGACGCATTTGTTCCTGTCAATCTGCACTACACCGTCGACCTGAGAAATTGCGCCTGCGATACAGCTTTTGACGCAAATCGGGTCTGTGCAGTGACGGCAGGACACAGCATAGGATATTTTCTCGTCGCCTTCAACATGGATTCTCGGATAAATGGGCTTGCCCTTTAAGGCGTAGGCCATATCCTTCATTCCGGAATTGGCAAAGGCGCAGACATATTCGCACAAATGGCAGCCGAGGCACCATTTTTCATTTACATAAACACGTTTCATAGCTTACTCCCCCGCATGTGAGATTCCGAGGATTTGCAGCTCTTTCTCGGTCATGCCGATGCCTCTGAGCATCTGGCGGTTGCCCCTTAGGGCTTCTATCGAATTAATACCCATGCCGCCCATCATTTCCTTTATCTCATGCCGCCATGCGTTCAGGAGATTGACAAGGCGCTCGCAGCCCATATCAGGATTAAGGCGTTTTACAAGCTCGGGGCGCTGGGTGGCGATGCCCCAGTTGCATTTGCCGCTCTGGCAGGTGCGGCAGAGGTGGCAGCCGAGGGCAAGCAGTGCCGCTGTTGCGATATAGCAGGCGTCTGCGCCGAGGGCTATTGCCTTGACCACATCCGCTGCGCTTCTGATACTGCCGCCCACAACGAGAGAAACATTGTTTCTTATGCCTTCGTCGTGAAGCCTCTGGTCAACTGCTGCAAGTGCAAGCTCAATGGGGATACCCACATTGTCACGAATCCTTGTGGGGCCGGCTCCGGTGCCGCCTCTGAAGCCGTCTATGGCAATGATGTCAGCGCCGCTTCTGGCGATACCGCTGGCTATTGCAACTATGTTATGCACTGCGGCAACCTTGACTATAACGGGCTTTTTATACTGGGTTGCCTCTTTAAGAGAGTAGACAAGCTGCCTGAGGTCCTCGATTGAATAGATATCGTGGTGGGGCGCCGGGGAAATTGCGTCGGAGCCTTCGGGTATCATTCGGGTGCGGGAAACGTCGCCGAAAATCTTTGCTCCCGGCAGATGTCCGCCGATGCCCGGCTTTGCGCCCTGACCCATTTTGATTTCGATTGCCGCTCCCGCTTCGAGATAGTCCTTATGCACGCCGAAGCGTCCCGAGGCTACCTGTACTATGGTATTCTCGCCGTAGCAGTAAAAGTCCTCGTGCAGACCGCCTTCGCCCGTGTTGTAGAGTATGCCGAGCTCCGTGGCGGCTCTGGCAAGGGATGCGTGGGCGTTGTAGCTTATTGAGCCGTAGCTCATGGCCGAGAACATAACGGGCATTGAAAGCTCTAATTGCGGGGGCAGTTCGGTCTTTATTTTACCGTCCTCGTCACGCTCGATTTTCTCTATACGCTTGCCGAGGAAAACCTTTGTTTCCATAGGCTCACGCAGAGGGTCAATCGGAGGATTTGTGACCTGCGAGGCGTTTATAAGGATTCTGTCCCAGTACACGGGCAGCTGTTTGGGATTGCCCATTGAGGACAGCAGCACGCCGCCGCTGTTTGCCTGCTTGAATATCTCATTTATCGTATCGTTCTGCCAGTTGGCGTTTTCACGAAGGGTGCAGGGGTTTTTTACTATCTTTAAGGCCCTTGTGGGACAAAGCGCTACGCAGCGCTGGCAATTAACGCATTTTGTTTCGTCGCACATCATGATTTTGCGCTCAGGGTCGTAGCTGTGTACCTCGTTGGCGCATTGTCGTTCGCATACACGACAGGCTATACAACGGTTCTCGTTGCGTATAACCTCGAAGTCGGGATTTATATATTCAACGCTCATTAATAAGCACCATCCTTAACCTTAACTATTACGGGTTCGCCGCCTGCGGGGGCAAAGATGTTCTTTGCATCCGGCTCCATAGTTCGGATTGCGGCCTCCTCGCTGGCGATATAGACTTTGTCGTCCTTTTCGCCGACTACCATTGAGCGAAGCTTCAAGCGGTCGTTTAAGGCCATAAGTCCGCCGGAAAAGCCCATTACAATGGAGAAGGGACCGGTTATCAGAAGACTCGGGAAGGCGGTACGAAGGAATTTAAGCCTGTTCTGCTCTTCAGGGTCAGAAATTCCCTCAATTGTGCTCCAGAAGGGAGCGGCGACTACATTTGCGGCCTCCGACATGGACAGATTCTGCCTGCGGATAAGATAGTCCATTACATAGGTTATTACTTCCGTATCGGTCAGCATGGTGCATTTATAGCCGAACATCTCAATATAGCGGCGGTTTGCGTCGTAAGAGGAGATTTCGCCGTTATGCACGACTGAATAGTCGAGCAGGGTGAATGGGTGTGCGCCCGCCCACCAGCCGGGGGTGTTGGTCGGATAGCGGCCGTGTGCCGTCCATGAATAGCCCTCGTATTCCTCTAATTTAAAGAATACGCCTACATCCTCGGGGAAGCCTATTGCCTTAAAGGTTCCCATGTTCTTACCGCTGGAAAAGACATAGGCTCCGTTCATTTCGTCGTTTATCTTCATAACCGTGCGGGCTACAAATTCCTTTTCGTCAATCTGCATTGAAGCAAGCACCGATTTTAAGGGGGAAACGAAGTATCTCCAGATGATAGGCTCGTCGGTTATGGCGGGAATTTTGCGGGTCGGAATCAGTTCGGATTCCACTATTTCAAAGCGTTCCTTCAGCAAAACCTCGCAGGCCTTGCGGGTTTCACGTGAATCGAAAAACATATGTAAAGCATAGAATTCCTTATAATCCGGATATATGCCGTAAGCGGCAAAGCCGCCGCCCAGACCGTTTGAACGGTCGTGCATCGGCTTCATAGCCTCAGTAATCATCTCTCCGGTCATCTTTTTGCCTTCCCTTGAAATTACTGCGGCAATGGCACAGCCCGAGGGGATTCGTACTTGACCTTCAATCTTCATAGTAAATGCTTTCCTTTCGGTAATTAGGGTAAAAAAACAAGCGCCCATACCAGTGCGCTGTATGCACTGAGATGAACGCCGTTGCTCATTTTTTAACATTATATACGATTTGTCAATGTATTGCAAGGTTGAAATGCAAAAAATTGAGAGTTTTTGCAAAAAACCATTGAGAAAGTGCCATTTCAGGGTTGACAAATGCTTTTTTTGGTATATAATATTGTGAAAAGAATTGTTTTTGGGGTCGCCCCGAAACAAAACTTAATACATTATATGTGTGATTAAAGGCAATGGCGTCTTTAATGGTATTTGTTATACCATTAAGGGCGCTTTTTTCTTTCCCACATAAAAAGAAGAGGTAGTTATTTGCATGTCCTATGTTGATGAAGTAATCGCGCGAGTTATTAAAGAAAACCCCGACCAGGCAGAGTTCCACCAGGCGGTAAAAGAGGTTCTCTATTCACTTCGCCCCGTAGTTGAGGCAAACGAAGAAGCATTCAGAAAAGAGGCACTGCTTGAAAGGCTTGTTATACCCGAGAGGCATGTTCAGTTCCGTGTTTCATGGGTCGACGACAAGGGTCAGGTACAGGTCAATAACGGATACCGTGTTCAGTTCAACAGCGCAATCGGCCCCTACAAGGGCGGACTCAGGCTTCACCCCTCCGTTAATCTGAGCATTATCAAGTTCCTCGGCTTTGAGCAGATTTTCAAGAATGCTCTGACCGGTCTGCCCATGGGCGGCGGCAAGGGCGGCTCGGATTTTGACCCCAAGGGTAAGTCAGACCGTGAGGTTATGGCTTTCTGCCAGAGCTTTATGAGCGAGCTTTACAAGCATATAGGCGCTGACACAGACGTTCCCGCAGGCGACATCGGAACAGGCGCCCGTGAAATCGGCTACATGTTCGGTCAGTATAAGAGGCTCAGGAACGTTTTCGAGGGCGTTCTGACCGGCAAGGGTCTTGCATACGGCGGTTCTCTTGTCAGAACAGAGGCAACAGGCTATGGTCTTTTATACATAGTCGAAGAGATGCTTAAGTGCCACGGCATTACCATCGAGGGCAAGACGGTTACTGTTTCCGGTTCGGGCAATGTTGCTATTTATGCAATCGAAAAGGCACAGCAGCTCGGCGCAAAGGTCGTTACCTGCTCCGATTCAAACGGCTGGGTATATGACCCTGAAGGCATTGACCTTGCAGCATTAAAGGAAATCAAGGAAATCAACCGTCAGAGGCTGACAGAGTATAAGAAGTACAGGCCGAACTCGGAGTATCATGAGGGTACAGGCGTATGGAGCATTAAGTCTGACATCGCACTTCCCTGCGCTACTCAGAACGAGCTTGATTTAGAGGATGCAAAACAGCTTGTAGCTAACGGCGTAATCGCCGTTGCGGAGGGCGCAAACATGCCCACCACGGCTGATGCTACCGATTATCTTATCGAAAAGGGCGTATACTTCCTGCCCGGCAAGGCAGCCAATGCAGGCGGCGTTGCAACATCCGGACTTGAGATGAGCCAGAACAGCGGCAGGCTTAACTGGTCCTTTGATAAGGTTGATGCAAGTCTCAAGGAGATTATGATAAACATTTATCACAACATCGACAATGCGGCTCAGAAATACGGCTTTGAGGACAACTTTGTTGTCGGCGCTAATATAGCGGGCTTTGAAAAGGTCGCAGCTGCGATGATTGCACAGGGCGTTGTATAATCCCCTAATACTAAATAAATAAAAGGCAAGGGCGTCTTTAATGTTAAGAGCATTAAAGACGCCTCTGAGTTTTTAAAGGGCAGTTCTTAAATTAAAAATATAACACTTATAGAAAAGGAGCATAGGTTATGAGTACAGTTAAGGATTATTTCGGATGCATGGTTTTTGACGACAGAATTATGAAAGCGACCCTGTCGGCAGATGTTTATGCCTCTCTCAAAAGGACAATCGACGAGGGCACCGAGCTTGACCTCAGTGTTGCCAATGCGGTTGCCGATGCTATGAAGGACTGGGCAGTCTCAAAGGGAGCGACCCACTTTACACACTGGTTCCAGCCTTTGACAGGCATTACGGCTGAAAAGCACGACAGCTTTATCACTCCCTCTCCCGACGGCGGCGTCATTATGGAGTTCTCGGGCAAGGAGCTTATAAAGGGCGAGCCCGATGCATCCTCCTTCCCAAGCGGCGGTCTTCGTGCCACCTTCGAGGCAAGGGGCTATACCGCATGGGACCCCACCTCCTATGCCTTCATTAAGGGCAAGACACTGTGCATTCCCACTGCGTTCTGCTCCTATGACGGTCACGCACTCGACAAGAAAACTCCCCTGCTTCGTTCAATGGAGGCTCTCAATAAGCAGGCTCTCAGAATACTTCGTCTGTTCGGCAACTCCACGGCAAGATGCGTTCGCTCTTCGGTAGGCCCCGAGCAGGAGTACTTCCTTGTAACTAAGGAAATGTACGACAAGCGCCCCGACCTCCGCTTCAGCGGCAGGACCCTTTTCGGCGCAAAGCCGCCCAAGGGTCAGGAGATGGACGACCATTACTTCGGAGTTATCAAGCCTAAAGTAGCTGCCTTTATGGAGGAGCTTAACGAGGAGCTCTGGAAGCTCGGCGTGCTTGCCAAGACAGAACATAATGAGGTTGCTCCCGCACAGCATGAGCTTGCGCCGATTTATACAACCACGAATATTGCAACCGACCACAATCAGCTCACTATGGAGATTATGCAGAAGGTTGCCTTAAAGCACGGCCTTGTCTGCCTGCTTCATGAGAAGCCCTTCGCAGGCGTCAACGGCAGCGGCAAGCACAACAACTGGTCGATTTCCACAAACGAGGGTCAGAACCTGCTCTCTCCCGGTGAGACTCCCTATGAGAACGCTCAGTTCCTGCTGTTCCTCTGCGCAGTAATTAAGGCTGTTGACGATTATCAGGACCTGCTTCGTATCTCTGTCGCAACTGCCGGCAACGACCACCGTCTCGGGGCAAATGAGGCTCCTCCCGCAGTTGTTTCAATCTTCCTGGGCGATGAGCTGACGGCTATACTTGATGCTATTGAAACGGGCAAACCGTACAACAATACAGAAAAGACTCAGATGAAGCTCGGCGTTGATGTTCTGCCCAAGTTCCACCGTGATAACACAGACCGCAACAGAACCTCTCCCTTTGCCTTCACCGGCAATAAGTTTGAGTTCCGTATGCTCGGCTCTTCAAACAGCATTGCCTGCGCCAACATCATGCTCAACAGCGCTGTTGCGGACACTTTAAGGATATTCGCCGACAGGCTTGAGTCGGCTTCTGACTTTGAGAGCGCACTTAATCAGATGATTAAGGAGACTATTACAGCCCACAAGCGCATAATCTTCAACGGCAACGGCTATGACGAGAGCTGGATTAAGGAAGCCACCGAAAAGAGGGGTCTTCTGAACTTCCGTACAACTCCCGATTGCATGCCTCACCTGCTTGACAAGAAGAATGTGGATATGTTGACCGGTCTGGGCGTATTCACCGTTGCGGAGCTTAAATCAAGATGCGAGATTATGCTTGAAAACTACTGCAAGACGGTCATTATTGAGGCAACGACAATGGTCGATATGGCAAAGACCCAGATCGCTCCCGCAATCGAGGCCTTCAGCGCCGACATTGCAAGGGCTGCCGCCGCAAAGAAGGCTCTGGATTCGTCCCTTGCCTGCAGCTATGAGGCCGGCGTTGTAAAGAAGCTCTCCGCCCTGCTTGACAGGATTGCCGTTAAGGCCGACGAGCTGAGCAATGCGCTGCTTGCCCTTGACGATGCAGAGGATATTGAGGAGAAGTCCATAATGATTCGTGACACGGTATTAAGCCTTATGGGTGAATTAAGGCTTGCCTGCGACGAGGCTGAGACCCTGACTGCCAAGAGCTACTGGCCCTTCCCGACCTATGCTGACTTGCTCTTCGGCGTTAAATAAGAGTTAGCTTCTTCTCCATATATATCTCCATTTTAAATGCACCTTTGGAATGCCCCTTAGGTGCATTTATCTTTTGTGACAGCTTTTAATCTGTTGACAAAAAGACGAAAAAGAGTATAATAGTATGGTAAAGGCAATGGTGTCTTTAATGTGAAAGCATTAGGCACCATTGCCCCTTTTTATTGATTAAAACACCGGAAATAAGGGCATTACATAAGTGAGGTTAAGCCTTAATTGGAGGATGAATATGGCTAAATATATATTTGTGACGGGCGGCGTTGTTTCGGGCCTCGGTAAAGGCATAACCGCCGCATCATTAGGAAGACTTTTAAAGGCAAGAGGTCTGAAGATTGCCGCTCAGAAATTAGACCCCTATATCAATGTCGACCCGGGTACCATGAGTCCGTATCAGCACGGTGAGGTCTATGTCACCGAGGACGGCGCTGAAACCGACCTTGACTTGGGACACTACGAGCGGTTTATCGACGAGGATCTGAATAAGTATTCGAACCTCACCACCGGCAAGGTTTACTGGAATGTGCTCAACAAGGAAAGGCGGGGCGAATACTTAGGCTCAACGGTACAGGTCATTCCGCACATTACGAACGAAATTAAGGAATTCATCTACAGCCTCGGCAAAAAGACCAATGCGGATGTGGTAATAACCGAAATCGGCGGCACCATAGGCGATATTGAGTCACAGCCCTTCATTGAGGCGGTACGCCAGATATCACTTGAAATCGGCAGGGAAAACAGCCTGTTTATCCATGTTACCTTAGTGCCCTTCCTTCGTGGCTCCGACGAGCATAAGTCAAAGCCCACCCAGCACTCCGTCAGGGAGCTGCAGAGCATGGGTATTAACCCCGACATCGTGGTACTGCGCTGCGATGAGCCGCTGGAGGATTCAATCTTTAAGAAGATTTCACTGTTCTGCAATGTAAAGCCCGATTGCGTAATAGAAAATGTCACACTCCAGAACCTTTACGAAGTGCCGCTGATGCTTGAAAAGGCTAACTTCTCACAGGTAGTGTGCCGTGAGCTCAATATCGATGCTCCCGAGCCGGACCTGACCGAATGGAAAGAGATGGTCGAGAGGATAAAGGCAAGACCCCACAGTGTCAGCATCGGTCTTGTGGGCAAGTATATAGGCCTGCACGACGCATATCTCTCGGTCACTGAGGCTCTGTGCCATGCCGGCTTCTATCACAACACCAAAATAAAGCTCTCTTGGATTGACTCCGAGGAAATCACTGCGGAGAATGCTGAGGAAATACTCTCAGGACTCGACGGTATCATCATTCCCGGCGGCTTCGGCAGCAGGGGTATTGAGGGTATGATTCAGGCTGCAAGGTATGCCAGGGAGAATGAGATTCCCTACTTCGGCATTTGTCTGGGAATGCAGGTGGCCGTAATTGAATATGCGAGGAATGTTGCGGGAATAAAGGACGCCAATTCCGGCGAGTTTGACGAGCAGTGCAAGCACAAGGTAATAGACTTTATGCCCGGCCAGAGCGACGACATCGACAAGGGCGGCACATTAAGGCTCGGTTCTTATCCTTGCGTAATCAAGCCCGGCACCACAATGGAGCGCTGCTACGGCACAAACCTGATAAGCGAGCGCCACAGGCACAGGTATGAGTTTAACAATGAATACCGTGAGACACTGGAAAGCCTCGGGCTGACTTTGAGCGGCACATCCCCCGACAACAGGCTTGTTGAGACGGTTGAATTCACCGACAGACCCTTCCATGTGGGAGTGCAGTACCACCCCGAGTTTAAAAGCAGACCCAACAAGCCCCACCCGCTGTTTAAGGGCTTCATAGGCGCTGCGCTGATGCGCTCACAGGAATCGTCCAAAAAATAAAGGCAAACGGAAAAAAGAAGGTTTTTTGAAAGCCGAGTTTTACCTACTGATTTCTACCATTTACCAGGGGGATTGAGAATGCGCTTTACCAAAATGCATGGTCTGGGAAACGACTATCTGTATATCTACGGCGAGGTGCCGTCAAATGTTAAGGAGCTGTCAATTAAGCTCTCCGACAGGCATTTCGGCGCAGGTTCGGACGGTTTAATTTATATATCGAAGTCGAATATTGCCGATTTCAAAATGCGTATATTTAATGCAGACGGCAGCGAGGCGAAGATGTGCGGCAACGGCATTCGCTGCGTAGGAAAATACGTCTATGACAAGGGATATACGGACAAAACAAGCCTTACGATTGAGACCCTTTCGGGCATTCGCACCTTAAATCTTCAGCTCGTGGCAGGCAAGGTCAAGAGCGTATCGGTCGATATGGGAAAGGCTGTGGCGGACAGTCCGACCGAAATTACGGTAGAGGGCAAGGCTGTCACTTTGACCCCCGTTTCCGTGGGCAACCCCCATGCGGTTATTTTTGTCGATGATATTGACAAGGCTCCATTAACCACACTCGGGCCGAAAATCGAAAAGCATCAGTTCTTTCCCGACGGCGTGAATGTGGAATTTGTGCAGGTTCTAAGCCCCAACAAGCTCCGTATGCGTGTCTGGGAGCGTGGCAGCGGCGTAACTATGGCCTGCGGCACCGGCGCCTGCGCCAGCGCAATGGCTGCGATTGCGGCAAAGCACTGCCGGTATAATGAGGACATTTCGGTGCAGCTTGACGGCGGTACACTGAAAATCAACATAGCTCCCGATAACAGCGTTCAGATGACCGGCCCCGCCGAATTTGTTTATGAAGGAGAAACGATAGAATGATTACTCCGAATATGAATTATGCAAACTTAAAGGACTCTTACCTCTTTTTTAATATAGCTCAGAAGGTCAAGGCCTATCTTGAAAAGAATCCGGGCAAGCATATTTACCGCTTAGGCATCGGCGATGTGTCCCTGCCCCTTTGCGATGCGGTAATCAAGGCTTTGCATGAGGCTGTTGACGACCAGGCCAATAAGGAGCGCTTCCACGGCTATATGCCCGAATGCGGTGCGCCCTTTTTGCGTGAGATTATAGCTAATTTCTATGCGGACAAAGACATAAAGCTCGATGTTGACGAGTGCTTTGTCTCAAGCGGTGCAAGCGATGAGCTTGGCGACATACTTGATTTGTTTGACCGCTCCTGCTCTGCCCTTGTCATTGAGCCCGCCTACCCTGCCTATGTTGACGCAAATGTTATTGCGGGCAGGGAGATAATACATCTTGCCTCTGGCAAGGAAAACGGCTTTTTGCCCGTGCCCGACGAGAACACAAGGGCGGATATTATCTATATCTGCTCACCGAATAATCCGACCGGTGCGGTGTTTAGCCGCAGTCAGCTTCAGAAGTGGGTTGACTTCGCCAACAAAAACGGCTCGGTCATACTCTTTGATGCGGCGTATGAGGCCTATATTGAGGACGAGAGCCTGCCCCACAGCATTTTTGAGCTTGAGGGCGCAAAGACCTGCGCTATTGAGATATGCTCCCTTTCCAAAACTGCTGGCTTTACGGGAACGAGGCTCGGCTATACCGTAATACCTAAGGCTCTTGAGCGTAACGGAATGAATCTGAACGATATGTGGGTCAGAAACCGCACCACAAAGACAAACGGCGTTTCATACATTCTGCAAAAGGGCGGCGCAGCTGTCTTTACACCTGAGGGTCAAAGGCAGATAAGAGAGAACATAAATATCTACAAGAACAACGCAAAGGTAATTATGGAGGCTCTTGACAAGCTCGGCATATGGTACTGCGGCGGCAAGAATGCGCCTTACATCTGGCTTCAGTGCCCAAACGGTATGGGAAGCTGGGAATTCTTTGATTACCTTCTTAACGAAATTCAGGTCGTGGGTACTCCCGGTCAGGGCTTCGGCGCCTGCGGTGAGGGCTATTTCCGCTTCTCCACCTTCGGCAGCCCCGAGGACACGAAGGAGGCAGCCCGCAGACTCAGTGAATTATTAGAAAGAAAGTGATGTTATGCTTGATTTTAAGGCTGAATTTGAAAACAGGGTCGAGTTTATTAAGTCTGTCTTAGCCGAAAGCGGTGCACAGGGCATTGTTTACGGCAACAGCGGCGGCAAGGATTCGGCTTTGGTGGGTATTCTCTGCAAGGCGGCCTGCGATAACACCGTGGGTCTGCTGCTCCCCTGTACCACCAAGCGTAACTACGATATGGACATCGCCGACGCTAAAGAGGTTGCCTCAAAGTTCAACATCGAAACCCGTGCCGTGGACTTAACCCCCGTAAAGGAGGCTGAACTGAAGGCGCTGGAGGGCGTGACGGCACTCAATGCTCTGGCGCTGGCAAACATGGCACCGAGAATCCGCATGATGACGCTCTATGCCGTTGCGGCTGCGGAGAACCGCCTTGTTGCAGGCACGGGCAACAGGAGCGAGGCCTATGTGGGCTACTTTACAAAATGGGGCGACGGCGCTCACGACTTTAACCCGATTGCGGATCTGACGGTGACTGAAATCTACGATTTCCTGCGTTATTTAGGTGCGCCTGACTGCGTAATTAAGAAAGCTCCTTCGGCGGCTCTTTTTGAGGGTCAGACCGATGAGGGCGAAATGGGCGTCACCTATAAGGAGCTTGACATTTATCTTTCCGGCGGGGAAATTGATGATGACAAAAAGCAGCTTATAGAGAAAATGCACAAGGCAAGCGAGCATAAAAGAAGCGGCATAGTCAATTACAGGAGGCTTTAGGCGGCTGAGCCTCATATATTCGGGAATTACCCCACGGGACTGAACAACCTGAGGGGTAATTCTGCTTTTTAACACCGGTCGTCTTGGTCGCACTTAATATTCTTGTTCATTCTTGGCATTATAAATAAAAAGCGAAAAACCGATATTTCATGCTCATACAGGGCTGAATATCATGCATTTTGAGGGTTTTCTGCGACAGGCTGAAGATTATCGCCTTGATGTCCAATTAATGGTGCTCTCTTTTCACTAAATATGCAACCCGAAAAAATGCAATTTTCTTACAAATAAACCGTTGACATGAGTACATGTCGGGACTATAATTGTTGGCACGCCAACAAAGTAATGGCAAAAACTAACTGCGTTTGCGTATAAATACCTTTTACGCTTGAGGAGGAATTTAGACCACAAAATCACTTCTGTCACAGTGACGGATTTGAAATCTATAGTGAAAGAAGGTAGCTTTCATAAAAATACTAAAAAACAAAAAGGCATTAGTCATAATTATATGGTTATGCGTTATATTGGCTTTGCTTGTGGGAGTATTTCTGACGAAAACCCCCGATTTAAAGCACGAATCGATTAAGGAAGTAATGCGGGACGCTGTTTTGCATGAGTCGAACCGTATAAGCCTGTTCGGTATTATGGAGGTCAACCCCGGCTTCATCTCGGCTCTTGTCGTTTCCGTTTCACTGCTTCTATTTGCGGCGATTATCCGAATCTTCGTCATACCCAGATTCAAGATAATGCCCGGAAGATTTCAGATGGCTCTTGAAAAGCTGGTGATGTTCTTCACTGACTTTGCTAAGGAAAACAGCCCGCACAGATACGGATTTTTAAGCGTATACATCTTTGGTGCCGGCACCTATATCTTCTGCGGCACCGTGTTCGAGCTGTTAGGCATTCAGGCCATCACCACACATGGAAGTCCCATTGCCCTGCCGGCTCCCCTTTCGGACATAAACGGAGCCATCGCCATGGGTTGCCTGTCGTACCTTGTAATGCTTTCGGGAGGCTTTGTTGAAAGCCGGCTGAAGGGTATTGGCAAAGGCTTAAAGGACTTCTCAATGCCCTTGTCCATGAGCTTCCGTCTGTTCGGCGCAATGCTCAGCGGCGTGCTGGTAACGGAGCTGGTTTACTACTATAAGGCGCTCAGCTTTGTGCTTCCTGTTTTTATCGGAGTATTGTTCACTCTTCTCCATGCACTGGTTCAGACTTATGTTCTGATTATTCTTACCTCTATGACATACGGTGAGCTTACAGAACCGACCAATAAAAAAATCAAACGGGCCTAAAGCCTGTATAGGAGGAATTGTTATTAATAAGGTAATTCGCAGAGTTGCTCTCTGCATAGCTCTGATTTTTGTTGTTATGCTTTCATTTTCCGTAATGGCACTTGCCGCTCCCGCAGATGAAGCGGCTACCGCCGCAGTTGTCGCTGCAGAAGAAGCTGCATCGGAATCATTACTGTCCGTAAAGGCTCTGAGTGCCGCAATAGTTGTCGGCGTTGTTGCAACCGGCGGCGCAATTGCCATGGCTATCGCAATCAAAAAGTCACTTGAGAGCATTGCCCGTCAGCCTGAGGCAGGCTCAATGGTCAGAGGCAGCCTGATGCTGGGTCTTCTGTTTATTGAAACGGCTATTATCTACGCACTTGTTATCGCAATCATAATCATATTTGTTCTGTAAGGGGCGGTGTAAATGAATGTTCCTTTGAATATTGACTGGCAGCAAATACTTTTGCACCTCCTCAACTTTTCGATATTGACCCTCGGTTTATATCTGCTGCTTTTCAAGCCTGTTCAGAAATTTATCAAGGAGCGAAATGACTACTATCTCGGCCTTGACAAAGAGGCTAAGGAAAAGCTCAGTCAGGCCGAGGAGCTGAAGGCCTCCTACGAGCAGAAGCTGAACAGCGCAGAAGAGGAAATCGAAGAGGTTAAGGCTCGCTCTGCAGAGGAAGCTAAGGCGGCGGCTGACGAGGTCATCAGGAAGGCCAAGGAAGAATCTGATAAAATAATTGCCGATGCCCGCAAGGCCGCCGAGCTTGAGCGCACAAGGATTCTGGAAGAGGCTCAGGGCGAAATCGTGGCTCTGGCAGTCGAGGCAACTGAAAAGCTGCTCGCTAAATCCACCTCTGACACACTCGACCAGTTTTTGTACGCTGTAAAAGAGGAGTGAAAGTGTGATAGATAACAGATACAGGTTTGAGGCCTTTCTTTACAGCTCAGAGCAGCCCGCCGAAAATCAGTTTAATGAGCTGCTTTCATTCCTGAAAGCCAAGTACAGCAAGGATATTACGCTTTCATGGGTTGAGGATAAGGCTGTGAATACCGGCTTTCGCCTTGAGGTCACAATAGTCGATGCGGACGACGAAACGGGTTTAAGCCGCAGGCTTGAGACCGTCTACGACTGGACGGTTGAGGGCAGGCTTCAGCAGTTGAGGGACGACCTTACCCGTGTTGCCGCACCGTTTGAGAATATCATTCCTCTGATGAAGGAAACCATTAAGAGCTGGACTCCCAAGGCTTTGGAGGAGGAGGTCGGCACCGTGCTGACGGTCGGCGACGGCATTGCAACGGTCAGCGGCCTTCACAACGCCACCTATCAGGAGATTCTGCTCTTTTCAAACGGCGTCAGAGGCATGGTGCTGGAATTAAAGCGTGATGAAATAGGCTGCATTCTGTTTGACGACGGCGACACCGTCACCGAAGGCAGCACCGTAAAGAGGACCGGCATGACCGCAGGTGTTCCAGTCGGCGACGGCTTTTTAGGCCGTGTGGTCGACGCTCTGGGCAATCCGATTGACGGGCAGGGTCCCATAAGCGAGGACGGCTACGGCCCGATTGACGCACCTGCCCCGGGTATCATAGACCGCAAATCGGTCTTCAGGCCGTTGGAAACGGGTATTCTTTCGATTGACTCTATGTTCCCCATCGGTCACGGTCAGCGTGAGCTGATAATCGGCGACCGTCAGACCGGCAAGACCTCAATCGCAGTTGACACGATTCTGAATCAAAAGGGCAAAGATATAATCTGCATATATGTCGCTATCGGACAAAAGGCAAGCTCTGTTGCGCAGACTGTGAACATCCTTCGCAAATTCGGCGCAATGGAGTACTCTATCGTTGTCAATGCGTCCGCCAGCGACCCCGCTCCCCTGCAGTACATCGCTCCCTATGCGGGCTGCGCTTTGGGCGAGTATTTCAGAGACAGAGGCCGGTCCGTGCTTATTGTCTACGATGATTTATCAAAGCATGCTATCGCCTATCGTTCACTGAGCCTTCTGCTTGAGCGTTCTCCCGGTCGTGAGGCCTACCCCGGTGACATTTTTTATCTGCACTCAAGGCTCTTGGAGCGTTCCGCACAGCTTTCCGACGAAAAGGGCGGCGGCAGCCTGACTGCGCTTCCGATTGTAGAAACTCAGTCGGGCGACGTTTCAGCATATATTCCCACAAACATTATTTCTATTACCGACGGTCAGATTTACCTTGAGAGCAATCTGTTCTTCTCGGGACAGCGCCCCGCCGTAAACATAGGCCTTTCCGTTTCCCGTGTGGGCGGCGATGCGCAGTCGAAGGCAATGAAAAAAGCCGTGGGAACCCTTCGTCTTGATTTAGCGCAGTTCCAGGAGATGGAGGTTTTCATGCAGTTCTCAAGCGACCTTGACGAGCTGACAAGACAGCAGCTTGCCTACGGTCAGGGTCTTATGTACCTGCTCAGACAGGAAAAGCACCACCCCTTAAAGCAGCATGAGCAGATTATTCTGCTGGTATCCGCACTTAACCACGTTATGCAGGATATCCCCACAAAGAAAATCGGCGAGTTTAAGGAGGGGCTGCTCAGATTTTTTGAGGAGCAGGCACCTCATATCTCTCAGGAGCTTAATAATACCGGAGTTCTCAGCAATGAGCTTAAAGAGGACATAGTTAAGTACGCACGGGAGTATCTCAGCAAGGCAATGCAGGCGTAAGGCGGTAAACTTATGAGAAACGCAAGAGAAATCAAAAACAGAATAAACGGCATTCAGGATACGAAGAAAATCGTCAATGCAATGTACTTGATTTCCTCGTCAAAAATGCGCAAGGTTAAGGCTGACCTTGACCATACCCGACCCTTTTTCAATGCCCTGCTCGCCGAGATTAAGCGTATTTTCCGCACGGTAGAGGGCGTTGAGAACAGATACTTCTACCCTGCCGACGGCAGCGCAGCTCCCGAAGGCACATACGGACTGCTTGTAATCACCGCCGACAAGGGTCTTGCGGGCGCATACAACAAAAGCGTCATAAAAGAGGCCCAAAGAATGATGACCGAGCACCCGGATTCAAAGCTCTATGTGGTCGGAGAATACGGCAGGCGGTATTTTTTACGGCAGAAAAAGGCCGTTGAACGAAGCTTTTTATACACCGCAAAGAATCCCACCATGGAGAGGGCAAGGGAAATAAGCGCATATCTTCTGGACTTGTATGACAAGGGAGAGCTGGTCAAGATATATATCATTTACAGCGATTTAAAGAACAGCCTTAATTCAAGGGTTGTCATGACTCGCCTTCTGCCCTTTCACCGGCTCAATTCACCGCACTATACCGTTCCCAAAGACGAGCCGGAGGTTCAGACTCCTTTTGAGTTTTACCCCTCCGTCGAGGCCGTTGTCGAGAATGTTGTAAAGAGCTGGCTGTCGGGCGTTATTTACGGTGCGCTGGTTGACAGCTTCTGCAGTGAGCAGAGCGCCCGCATGACGGCTATGAGCTCGGCTAACAAGAACGCCGAAAAGCTGATTGAGTATTTCACCGCAGAATACAATCAGCTCAGACAGGCGAATATTACGGAAGAAATCACTGAGATAACGGAAGGCGCAAAGGCTCAGATTCTAAAGCGTAAAAAGGAGGTGCGGTAAGATGAACAAAGGCAGAATCGTGCAGATTTCCGGCTCGGTTATTGATGTTGAGTTTTATGACGGGAATCTGCCTAAAATAAAAGAAGCTCTGACCGTCACCGTAGGCGGCAGAACCCGTGTTATGGAGGTAGCGCAGCACATAGGCAACAACACCGTGCGCTGCATTATACTTTCGGACAGCAAGGACCTTGCCCGAAATCTTGAGGTTGAGGCTACGGGAAGCTGCATTCGTGTTCCCGTGGGCAAAAACATTCTTGGCAGAATGTTCAACGTGCTCGGCGATGTAATCGACGGCGGCGAGCCTATACCGCAGGATGATACAAGGTGGGAAATCCACAGAAAGGCACCTGCCTTCAGCATTCAGCGCCCCGCATCCGAGATACTGGAAACGGGCATTAAGGTTATAGACCTGCTGGAGCCGTACCCGAAGGGCGGCAAAATCGGTCTGTTCGGCGGCGCAGGTGTAGGCAAGACGATACTGATTCAGGAGCTTATTTATAATATAGCCATGGAGCATGAGGGCTACTCCATTTTTACGGGAGTAGGCGAAAGAAGCCGTGAGGGCAACGATCTGTGGAGAGAAATGTCTGAGAGCGGCGTTCTGGACAAAACCGCACTGGTCTTCGGTCAGATGAACGAATCCCCAGGCGTGCGTATGCGTGTGGCACTTTCCGGCCTTACTATGGCGGAGTATTTCAGGGATGAGGAGAAAAAGGATGTACTTCTCTTCATCGATAATATTTTCAGATTCATTCAGGCAGGCAGCGAGGTTTCCACCCTGCTCGGCCGTATGCCCTCTGCGGTCGGTTATCAGCCGACATTGGCTGAGGAAATGGGCGAGCTTCAGGAGCGAATCGCTTCGACCGAAAACGGCTCTATTACCTCCGTTCAGGCGGTTTATGTGCCTGCGGACGACCTGACCGACCCTGCTCCCGTCACCACCTTTGCTCACCTTGACGCAACGACGGTTCTGAGCCGTCGAATTGCGGAGCAGGGCATCTACCCTGCCGTCGACCCGCTTAACTCCACTTCAAGGATACTGGAGCCTGACATCGTGGGCGAGGAGCATTACAGGATTGCCCGAAAGGTTCAGGAGGTTCTGCAGAGATACAACGAGCTTCAGGACATTATTGCGATTCTCGGCCTTGATGAGCTTGACGATGACGACAAGCAGGTCGTTACAAGGGCAAGAAGGATACAGAGATTTCTTTCTCAGCCCATACATGTTGCCGAGAGGTTTACGGGTCTTAAAGGTATTTATGTGCCTCTGAGTGAGACTTTAAGAGGCTTTAAGGCTATAATCGACGGCGAAATGGACTCTTACCCCGAGGCCGCATTCTTTAACGTGGGAACCATTGACGAAGTAGTGGAAAAATCCAAAAGGCTGGAGCATGATTTAGTATTATGAACACCTTTAATATGCACATTTATGCTGCCGACAAGCCCTTCTATTCGGGGCCGTGCGAATCATTGGTAGTGCCGTCGCTGGACGGTACCTACGGCATCTGGGCAAATCACAGCAACATCATTATTGCCATTATTCCCGGCTCTCTTATTTATCGTCTGCCGGGTCAGCAAGATGAGGTTGTTGCGGTTTCCCACGGGCTTGTCAAGGTTGAAAACAATGATGTGCTGGTGCTTGTGGACTCACTTGAACGGTTGGACGAAATCGACACAAACAGGGCCCAGCGTGCCGCCGATGCAGCAAGAGAGGCCCTGCTGCAAAACAAGAGCATGCAGGAGTTCAGAATTGCTCAGGCTCACTTAGCCCGTGCTTTAAACAGGCTTCGAGTCAAGGGCAATTACTCCCTGCATCAGGGCTGGGATAAAAAGTAAGGTTCAGATTTTAAGAATTAACCGCCATTTGCGGTAACTGCTTAAATTTGAAAGGAAATGCTTAATGAATCTTTCTAAAACGATTTCTTTAATGCATCGAAAAATGAATACGGAACTGAATGTCCGGCTCAGGAAAATAGGTCTTTCAAATGCAATGGCAAGGCTTTTACTGCAGCTTTATCACAACGGTGAAATGACGCAGGCAGACCTTTGCAATGATCTGGAGCTTGATAAGAGCACCGTTGCGAAGGCCCTGGTGCGCATGGAGGAAAAGGGTCTTGTCAAGAAGCACACCAACCCGCAGGATACACGCTCATTTCTGGTTTACTTAACGCCTAAGGCACACAGGCTTGTGCCTAAAACGCAGGAAATACTCTCAAGCTGGTCTACGGATGTTACAGCTCATATGTCGCTTACGGAAAAGGAGCTTTTTTACGAGCTGTTGCACAAGGCCGCCCAGCAGGCGACCGAGATATGCAAAAACTAACAAATACGGAGCTGTCAGCGGACAGCTCCTTTTTTATTATTTAAACCCTCTTTTCGCCTGTATTCCCTCGGCGACATACCTGTGACTGAGCTGAACTGGTGGGAAAAGGTGTAGACATCCGTATAGCACAGCATTTCCGCAACAGCGCTGACGGAGTGCTCAGCCTTTAATGCCTCCTTGGCCAAGCCGATTCTGTACTCGATGCGGTATTTGCTCGGTGAGATATTATATGCCTTCATAAATTTCTTTCTGAAATTGCTGATGCTGTATCCGCATTCACCTGCGATTTCCGCTAAGCTTTTGCGCTCTGAGGGCTCTTCGAGCATTGCCTTTGCCCGCTCAAGGCCGCTTTTCTCATTTTCGGGCGTAAGCTTGCTTAATTTAAAAAGCAGTGACAGAAAATCCGAAGACAGCTCGAAATATCGCTCCTTAGGCTTTTCCTGCATTTGTTTTATCAGCCCTTTAAACTGCCTGTAAATCGCCTCGTCATATTCAAAGGGAATGACGGGCGTCAGGCAGTCAAGCTGAGGGTTCATTTTGCACAACAGCTCATAAATGCTCTCTGAAACACGAAGGTATAGTCTGAAGTTTTCCTCACCATAGTTCAATTCAAGGAAGTATTTGCGGTTCGGGCGGCGGATACAGACACAGGGGGCTTTGATTACAAACTCTCCTTCCATTGACGAAAACCTGCCCGTGCCGGAGAGAATCCACGACAGGACAAAGCCCTCGTTATCGGCTTCAGTACGCACGGTGCGCTGAGGCGTTTTTGTTATGCCCGCATAGACTCCGAGAGACTTTGAGCCTGTGAATACATCTTGCTCATTTGAGCGATTTTGACAAATTGCTGTCGTATTAAACATTCCTTATCACCCTTTAGGCACAGTATAATATTGAAAGCAGATAAGTTCAAGTTTTTTTACAAAAGGATGAAAATAATGCCTTGGCATAAAAGAATAAGCGGAATTTACCCTCATCTGGCGGTTACCCATAATGACAAAGACCTGCCCCATTCCGGCGAGTGCGGAATAGGAGCTTTGTATGAGTATAATGACAAGCTGTACTTTGTGACTTACCCCGCAAACAACCCCCGCGGCGGGGCGGGACGGGTTTACAGCGTCGATAAGAATCTGACATTAACCGAAATTCCTGAAAGCACCGGCGGAACACATGCAAACAGGCTGCTGCACCGTCATACGGGCAAGCTGATTATCGGCGCTAATGTGATTTCTCCCGACGGCAGTGTAAAGAGCTTTGACACTGATAAGCTTGTGGGTCGCCTGACCTCTGCGAGCGAGCATCTGACAAAACCCGATGAGTGGATTTATCTTTACACCATGGAGGACGGCATATATGAGGCCAATGTGGAGACCCTTGAGGTCAGGTGCTTAAGGCGGGATATTATCGAGCGGTTCAAGCCCGATTCCGACATCCCGAAGCCCTATACAAAGAAGCTGCCCGGCGACCACATGAAGGGCGGCTACACCGCTCAGGGCGTTATGATTGTGGCGAACAACGGCCACGGCGGCGTGCTGGCCGAGTGGAACGGCGAGGGCGACATTCAGGACAAGGAATCCTTTAGGGTTATTCATAGAGAGAAATATACGGAGGTTATCGGGCCTGACGGTCCGAATGGCTCGTGCTGTGCGGATAAGCCCGTCTGGGCTTTGGGCTGGGACCATCGCTCGGTACTGTTAAATGTACGTGAAAACGGCAAATGGACGCTTTTCCGCCTTCCTAAGGGCAGCTACACTCAGGATGCCGACCACGGCTGGTTCACGGAATGGCCGAGAATCCGTGACATCGGACCCTATCACCTGATGTGCATGCACGGGCTGCTTTACAGCTTCCCCTCAAGCTTTTCGAGGGACAATATCAACGGCATCAGGCCTTTGTCAAGGCACTTGAAGATGATTGCTGATTTCACGCCTTGGAACGATGAGATAGCCTTTGCCTGCGACGACGGCTCAATGTTTGACAACCCGCTTCAGGGGCGTCAGCAGTCTAATCTGTGGTTTGCGGATATTGATACTATCAATAACCTTAGCATGCCCGCAGGCTGGGGCGGGGTTTGCCTGCACGATGCGGTGCGTGAGGGTCTGCCCTCCGACCCCTTCTTTGTAGGGGGCTTTGACGAGAGGATTCTGCATATCTCCACAGGCGACTGCAGGAACAAAGATTTTGTATTGCAGGTGGCCTATAATAATATCGAAAATTGGGTTGATGTGGCAACGGTGAGCGTTCCCGCTAAGGGGTATGTTCAGTACGCCCTGCCCGCCTATATAAAGGGCGACTGGGTGCGCCTTGTATCTACTGAGGATATTACGGACTGCTGCGCTTATTTCTCCCTTCGCCAAAGGGAAGATGTTAAGACAGACGAAAGCCTGCTTCACGGCCTGCATAAAGTCGGCTCGCCGCTTCCCTATTCATCGGGAAAGGTGCTGCCCTTGAGCGATGCGGATTTAAAGCTGCGCTTTGCCTCAGATAAGGGAGATTATATTCTTGACGGTGAGCTTAAATTAATGCATGCCGAGAAGACTTACGACAAGCCGAAAGCTGCTAAGGCGCCCTTTGACCCCATAATTCGCATTACAGGGCACTCTGTGCTGCTGATTGATACTGAGGGTAACAAATATCACCTGCCCCGCTTGCACAGAAAATATGACGCTTTGGATGACCGTCTTGTGCGTGAGGTGGTGACCGAGCGAAGCCTTATGAATATTCACGGCACAATATACGAACTCCCCCGCCCCGAATCCGGCGGCGTGCGCCGCATTAAGCCCGTTTGCACCCACGGCAGGAGAATAACCGACTTTGCCACATGGAGGGGCTTTATTGTGCTTTCGGGCGTGGACAAGGACGCAGACGGTGAGCATATTGTGCGCTCGGAGGACGGCAAGGCTGCGCTGTGGCTGGGCAATGTGGACGACCTGTGGCGCATGGGCAGGCCTCAGGGCATAGGCGGCCCCTTGTCCAATACGGCGTTATTTGCCGGCGAGGCAAGCGCCCCCTATCTGCTTGCGGGCTTCAGGTGCAGGGAGGCGGTGCTCAGTCACAACTCAGACTGGGACGTGAATTTCACGCTCGATGTGGATTTTGCAGCCGACGGCAGCTTCCACAAATGGCAGACCGTGAAGGTAGCGCCGGAAGAGGAGTATAAGCTTCGGTTCCCTTCAGACTTCAGCTGCCACTGGATAAGAATCCGTGTGGACAAGGACTGCAAGGCAACAGCGATATTTGACTGCATGTAAAAAAGACTGATACTCATTACGTACCAGTCCTTTATCAAGAATATAGCCTCCTATTTTCATAGGAGGCTGTTTTGTAATTATTTTACCACTCTTACCCTGTAAACGCCGTCGATTGCCTTGATTTCATCAAGGACGTCTGCGGGGATTTCGCTTGCCGTTTCGATTAATGCTGCGGCTGTTTTCTTGGCGTTTGAGGCGCCGCCGGCAACCTTTATCGAATTGTTTGCAAGGATAGTAAATATCTGCTCGGAAACATCGCCTGCGGAAAGAACCAGTATCCTCTCCTTTGCGTCCTCAGAGGCGGCAAGCTCGATGTTCGGGAAGTTTACGGAGTTTACTATCTCGCCCTTTTCAAGGAAGTCCCTGAGCTCCTCGACTGCCATGACTGCGCAGTTCTCTTCCGACTCGGGTGTGGAGGCTCCGAGGTGCGGGATAGCGATTACGCCGTCAACGCAAAGCTGAGAGTCTGACGGGAAGTCGGTGACATAGGCGGCGCATTTGCCGGTGCCGAGTGCTTCAATAATATCGTTCTCGGCGACAAGTTCCTTCCTTGCGAAGTTGAGTATCCTTACGCCGTCGGGCATTTTTTCAAAGGTTTCGGCTCTGATGATGCCTCTTGTAGCGTCGGTCAAGGGAGCGTGGAGAGTGATATACAGTGACTGGGCAAAAAGGTCGTCTAAATTTGCCGTGATCTTAACCGACTTATCAAGGCTTGTTGCTGCCTTATCGGTGAGGTACGGGTCATAGCCGATGACATTCATGCCGAGAGCCACTGCAGCGTTTGCAACCATGACGCCGATTGCGCCGAGGCCGAAAACGCCGAGTATCTTGCCCTTTATCTCAGGGCCGCCGAAATTGGCCTTGCCCTTTTCAACAAGGGGGCCTACCTCGTCGCCCTTGCCCTTTAAGGTAGCGCACCACTCGATGGCGGGGACTATCTTTCTGGAAGCTAAAAGAAGACCGCAGATAACAAGCTCCTTAACTGCGTTTGCGTTTGCGCCGGGTGTATTGAAAACAACTACGCCCTTTTCGGTGTAGGCACTTACGGGAATGTTATTAACGCCTGCGCCTGCCCTTGCAACTGCGAGAACCGATTCCGGCAGCCCCATTTCGTGCATTGAGGCAGAGCGGACTATTATAGCATCGGGAGAATCAAATTCGGATGAGCAGGAGTACTTTCCCGAATCGAAATTGGAAAGGCCTTCTGCCGATATTTTATTGAGCGTCAATACTTTATACATAGAATTTCCCCCATATCAGTAATGTATAATCCTAAATAAGGATTACTTATTCTCCATTTCAAACTTCTTCATAAAATCCACAAGAGCTTCTACGCCTTCATAGGGCATTGCGTTGTAGATGGATGCTCTCATGCCGCCGACCGTGCGGTGACCCTTGAGGTTTATAAAGCCTGCTGCGGTTGCTTCCTTGACAAACTTAGCGTCAAGCTCCTCGTTGCCTGTTACGAAGGGAACATTCATCAGTGAACGGTCCTCGGGAACGACTGTTGCCTTAAAGAGGTCTGAGGAATCAAGATAATCATAGAGAAGCTTTGCCTTCTTTTCGTTCCTCTCCTTAGCTGCCTCGAGGCCGCCTGTCTCCTTAAGGTGCTCAAGCACGAGCTTGCACATATAGATTGCATAGCAGGGAGGAGTATTGTAAAGGGAGTCGTTCTCTGCCATAATCTGATAGTTAAGCATGGTAGGTGTAATGTCACGGGCTTTGCCGAGCATATCCTCACGGATAATGCACAGTGTCAGACCTGCGGGGCCGATGTTCTTCTGTGCGCCTGCATAGACCATTGCGAACTTGGTAACATCGAGAGGCTCAGACATAATGCAGGAGGAAATGTCTGCGATAAGCGGAACATCGCCTGTATCGGGAATATAATTGAACTTTGTACCGTAGATTGTGTTGTTAAAGCAGATGTAAGCATAGTCTGCTTCGGGGTCGAAGTCCTCTCTTGTGGTCTTCGGGATATATGAGAAGGTTTTGTCCTTTGAGGATGCAACTATTCTTGCGCTGCCGTACTTGGCGGCCTCCTGATAAGCCTTGTTTGCCCACTGACCGGTGATTATAAAGTCAGCCTTGTTTGAGCCGTTCATGAAGTTAAGAGGAATTGCGGCAAACTGGGTCGAGGCTCCTCCCTGAAGGAAAAGAACCTTGTAATTTGCGGGGACATTGAGCAATTCTCTGACAAGCTGTTCGGCTTCCTGAATAATTGACTCAAAGACCTTTGACCTGTGCGACATTTCCATAACGGACTGTCCGCTACCTTTATAATCAAGCATTTCATCAGCGGCACGCTGTAAAACCTCAACGGGTAACATTGAGGGGCCTGCAGAAAAATTATAAACTCTTGGCATATTCTTTGCCTCCAAAAATAAGATTGTTATAAATATATCAATTTTATGCGGCAAAGTCAAGTAAAGACAGCGTAAACTTTGGGCATATCTCGATATTCGACTAAACACATAAATACTGATTGGATTTTAAGCTAAAAATTGCTAAAATGTATAAATAATTAGCGTCTTAAACCCTTGCTACGCCTGACGAAACAGCCGCCTCGGCCACTGCCTTTGCCACTGCAGCGGCTACCCTGTCGTCAAAGGGCTTCGGAATGATGTAATCGGGGCTGAGCTCTGCGTCGGAAACAAGGTCTGCTATGGCCTTAGCCGCCGCCAGCTTCATCTCCTCGTTTATATCCCTTGCCTTAACATCGAAGGCTCCCCTGAATACGCCGGGGAAGGCGAGGACATTGTTGATTTGGTTCGGGAAGTCGCTTCTGCCGGTGCCGACAACAAGTGCGCCGGCTTCCA
The DNA here is from genome assembly GCA_012520115.1 of Clostridiales bacterium. Taxonomy (GTDB): domain Bacteria; phylum Bacillota; class Clostridia; order Oscillospirales; family Acutalibacteraceae; genus DTU053. The sequence goes on from JAAYOZ010000089.1 coordinate 30,629, forward strand.
ATGCCAAGTCGGGCATAATCTCGGGCACGGGGTTTGCCATGGCGAAAACTATTGCGTCCTTAGCCATAGTTTTGACCATTTCGGGGGTCAATACACCGGGTGCGGAAACGCCGATAAACACATCTGCGCCGACAATAGCATC
>JAAYOZ010000090.1 GCA_012520115.1 Clostridiales bacterium
AGCAGTCCCAGCGCCGAAGCCAGCGGCACGCCCACGGGGAAGCTTATTACAATCAGGGCTGCCATAGCGAAAATGCCCTCGAAAATGTCGCCCTTAAATGTAGCTGCCAAAAAGGCCACAATCGCCTCGGCAGCAATCAGGGCAAAGCCCCTTGACAGTAATTTTGCTGAAAGGCTGTCTCCCATTGATGCTCCTATAAACGAGGATATAAACTGCGGCTTTGCGGAGTACTTTATGCGCGGGTTTTCCAGCGGCAAAAGCCTCTTTATGTCCGCATAGGCAATCGAGGAGGACAAATCCGCTATTGTGTACAGGTCATCCTCGTTTTTAGTTAAAAAAGCAAAGCCCCTCTTCATATTTACGGCGTTTAAGTATTTGCCCGCAAACACCGGTACGCACAAAAGCAGCGCAGCGGGGGAGAGCAGGCTTATGTCGTGCGCCAGTGACTCATAGCCGAAAAGCATCACAATGCACTGAAGCGTTGTCACTGTCAAGAGCAGCAGCAGACCCGAATTTGCGTCAGGCTGCTTTTTTCTTATGGAGTTAAATCCAAACCTTAATTCGGGCAAGGCCACAATAAACGCCGCAGCGTTGATAATAAGCTGAATTATTATGACGGCGATGATTCTGCTTTTAAGCTCGCTTGCCGCAGGCTCGCCTAATTTATAGAATAACGGCAGCAGCAGAGAAACAAAGCCCAGAATAAGGAACAGCACAGCCTTTGCGCCCTGCTTGCTCTTATAGACATTGATAAAGGCGGAAATCCTCTTTCTGTCCTTTTCGCTTCTGTATTCCGGGTAAACACCTGCCGAAGCTGAAGGCACCTCCAGCACAATGCCGTCGCCCTTTTTGCCGTCCTTGCTCTTTGCGGGTGCAGACTTAGTCTTCGATTTTGCAGGAGCGGTCTTAGCTTCAAGCTTTGCGGTTTTGGATATTTCCTTCTCCGCCGTCTTAGTCTCGGTTTCTTCGGAAATATCTTCCCACTTGTTTTCGCCGTAGAGGTTAAAGCTCTTAGCCTGCTCGTAGCGGCTCCTTCTCAAATCGGCCTCGACCTTGCGCTCGTCGAGCTTTTCGCTCGTCTCAAACTGCTCAAAGCCGGTGAACAGAAGCTGCTGAGGGACTTCCTCGGTCTGCTCGATTTCGCCGGCCTCCAGTGCGCCGGACTCTGCAATGGCACGGATTCTTGCTATCTGACGCTTTTTAGTGTCGGAGCGCTCAAGTGTGTCCCAAAGCTCGTCATGGAAGACCATTGTGTGAGCCGGGTCGCTCTCCGTAGTTTTTATGAACCGCTGCTTTTTCTCGGCAATTCCATATACAGGCTCTGCCGGAACAAAAGCCCTTGTTTTATCTATATCCGCACTTTTCAGCTCGTCGGGAGTAATTGCACCGGGGGGCAGAATATCCTGCGTAGCCTGCCTGATAAGACAAGCCTCCTCAAATCTGTCGCAATATGTATCGGGAGCGTCGTCAGCCTTAATCAGAATCTTGCCGTCGGTGGTGTTCGTTCTCTCGACCCTGCTTTCGGCAATTTTCCTTTGCGGGCGCTGACTTCTTATAAACTGAGGGGGATTAGAGGTATGAATAAAGCGGGGGGCAGACTTGCCCGGGGCGTCGTCAGCCTTCGGGGCATTGTCGGTCCCGTTTATCTTTTTTTCATCGGCCTCATTCAAGTCTATCCCTCCTTTTGTCTGATACTTTCTCTTATCTGCGGCTTGAAGCTTCGAACATCAGTATTCCCGCCGCAACGGAAGCGTTCAGGGAGTTGATTTTGCCCTTCATTGGCATGGAAACGACCCCGTCCGCATTTTTCTTGACAAGCCTTGAGAGTCCGTCGCCCTCAGAGCCGATAATCAGTGCCACGGCGCCGCTTAAATCGGCCTCTTTGTAGTCGATGCCGTCCACATCCGCAGCCCAGACCCATACGCCACGGCTTTTCAAGTCCTCAATGGTGGCATTCAGGTTCTTGACCCTCGCCACAAGCATGTATTCGAGAGCTCCCGCCGCCGCTTTTCCGACGGTGAAATTCAGAGTTGCGCTCCTGCGCTCGGGGATGATGATGCCATGCACTCCCGCCGCCTCTGCGCTTCTTATGATTGCGCCCAAGTTGTGGGGGTCCTCAATGCTGTCACAGATTACAATAAACGGCTCCTCGCCTAAGCTCTCGGCCTTTTCGAAAATATCGTCAACGGTGGAATACTCGTGCGCCGCAGCATACATGATAATGCCCTGATGATTGCCGTGACCGCAGGCAAAGTCCAGCTTTTTTACGTCTGCCTCTTTTACGATAATGCCCTTTTCCCTGCATTTTGCAATCAGGGGAGTAAGGGAATTTTTCTTATCTCCCCGAGCCACAAGCACATAATCCACGGGTCTGTCAGAATTCAGAGCCTCCCTGACGGCATTTTTTCCGATTATGAGATAAGGGTTTTTTGCGGGCTGCTCTTTGTTCATATAATCCACCTGAAATCTGTTTATTTGGGTAGCAAGAACACGCCTTTAATATTCTTTTATTAAAAGCGCATAAACTATGCTTATTTAATTATCAGCTAATATAATAAATTATTGTATCACATAATTGACAGAAAACAATATCAAAAATCACAGATTTACATTATTTGGCAAAATTTCAACACAATTTCGCTATTAAATACTATTATACCAAATCTATTGCACTTTATCAAAGAAAAGCACTGCTTTCAAGTCAAATATCAGCCCTCGGCCAGTGCCTTTAAGTCAATGGGCTTTATCATCATCGTGTTGTAAACATGGTATATCACAAAACCGGGGCGGGCGCCGGGGGGCTTTTTAAGATTTTTCACCTCGGTGTAGTCAACAGGCACTGACGGGGCGTTCTTAGCGGAGCTGAAGGTAGCGGCGCATGCTGCGGCAAACTCCATGGCGGCCTCGGTCGGCTCTCTGCCGTCGGTCACTAAGATAACATGTGAGCCGGGGATTTTCTGCGTGTGGAACCAGATATCGTTCTTATTTGCCTTCTTAAATGAAAGCCTGTCATTCTGCGTGTTGTTCCGGCCTATCAGCACCTTAAAGCCGTCGGGAGCGGGCAGCTCGATAAAGGAAAGGGAGGTCTGCATCTTCTCGTTGCCCTTTCTCGGACGCCTGTCCTTGATATAGCCGCCTTCGGCAAGCTCCCTGCGTATATCGTCGATTTCCCTGTCGGAATTGGCTCTGGATAGGGCGTCAAGCACGGTTTCAAAGTAATTAATGTCCGCAAAGCCCTTTTCAATCTGCTCTCTGAGCACCTTTTCCGCAGTCTGAGCCTTTCTGAATTCCTTGTAGTACTGCCTTGCGTTTTCGGCGGGCGTAAGCTCCGGACGGGCGGGAATCCTTATCTCCCTGCCCTCGTCATAGAAGTTTTCAAGCACATAGACGCTGTCGCCCTTTTTGAGCCTGTACAGATTAGCATTAATAAGCTCCGCATATATCTTTTTAAGCTCCCTGTCCTCGCTCTGCTCAAGCTCCGCACGCTGCGCCTCCAGCTTTCTTGCGGTGCGTTCGGACAGCTTGTTTACAAGCTTGAACAAATCCGAAGCACGGGAATTTATTCTTAATAGTCTGTCTTTTTCAAAATAAAACTCATCCAGCGCTTCTGAAAGGGTGTCAAATCTGACCGCCTTCGCAGCGCCTGAGTACTGAGCGAGGGGCATAAAGCAGAAATCCACGGGAGAGCCCTCTTTGTCGTAGTATATGTAAGGCTCTGCCATATTCTTTTCTATTCTCAGTTTGAGCTGGTCGAGGAAGAAAGCCAGCGAATAAACGGTATTCGCTTTCGCCTCCTCAAGATGCGGGTCACCGCCAGTCGCAATCAGGGCAAGCTCCCTGCACACAAGGGGAGAAACCCCCTCTAAGGTCTTTAAGATAGCCGAGGAGAGGGGAATGCCGGAGGGCTTAGAGAATACAGCCCTTGCCGCCTCGTCTGCGGAAATTGTGGTCAAGTCGAGTTTTTCCTGGGGCGGCGGTGAAATATATTCCCTGCCGGGCAGAATTTCTCTGACCGAGGATTTCAGATTGTCGACCCTCTTAATAGAGTCGATTATCACATTATTATCGTCGATAAGAATTATATTGCTGTATGCGGCCATTATCTCGACAGCGACGGTCCTCAATACCCTGTCGCCGATTTCATTAACCGCATCAAATCGCAGCAGTAAAACCCTTTCAAGCCCGTTCTGCTCAATGCCTTTTAAAACAGCGCCGGACAGGTGCTTTCTGAAAAGCATGCACAGCATCGGGGGATTCGCAGGGTTTTCAGGCGGGTTTTCGGTTATGTTTATTCTCGGAGAGCTGCCGGAAGCGGACAATAACAGCTTATACCCACCTGTCCGTGAGCGAAGGTGAAAGACAAATTCATTTTTAGTCGGCTCATGGATTTTCTCAACCCTTGAGCCGACAAGCAGTTGTTCCAGCTCCTGTTTAAGGAGCCTCAAATATATTCCGTCAAGCGCCATTATACCACCGTTGTTATGGGAGTGTCCTGTTCGCCCAGTGTGATTTTCAAGGACGGACAGTTTGTTTTAAGCAGGTCTGCCAGGACAGTCATTGCGGGATTTTCGGTCTCAAAATGCCCCGCACAGAATATTGACAGCCCCTTTTGCTTCGCCTCTAAGAAATTGTCATAGGAAACTTCTCCGGTCACAAAGGCGTCATAGCCCTCTTCTATGACATAATTTACAAAGGACTTGCCAGAGCCGCCGCTGACTGCAACCCTTTTAATAGCCTTGCCTCCGTCGCAGAACCTTACGGCGCCGCCGAGCTTCTTTGCTATAAACCTTGCAAACTCGTCTGCGGTTTCAAAGTTTACTCTGCCCTCTCTCAATATGGCTATCGTCTCGCCGGGCAGGGGTACACTCTTTATCCGCTTTAAGCCGAGAGTCTTTGCAAGTGTATCGCTGACTCCGCCCGCCGCCGCATCAAAGTTAGTGTGAGCCGCAATAATGCTGACCCCCTGAACCGCAGCTTTGTATGCAAGTGTATCTGCAGTGAAGGTCTTTGCGGGCTCAAAAATCGGCGGGTGGTGGGTGATGATTGCCTGCGAGGCAGAGTTTTCAGCCTGCGTCAATATATCTTCAGTCAAATCAAGGGCAACAATAACCGAATTTACCGTCTGCTTAATGTCGCCCACAACAAGACCGCTGTTGTCCCAGGACTCCTGATTTGAAAACGGCGCAATGGCGTTAATTGCATTTATTATTTCGCCTACGGTCATAAAAACCTCCCCGAATAATCGTTTTTATGAGTATTCCAAAGAAAAGGCAGATTATTATGGCAAGTCTTTTAAGGCTAAGCCGGAAATTTCATCAAGAAGCATGTAAAGCCGGCGTGCTTCGCCTTCAAATTCGGGTTTATCCTTTAAGGCGTCAGCCTTAAATTTAAGCCTTTTCAAAATGCCCTTAATATAAAGCTCAATATCCTCTGTAATATCGCCGCTTAAAAGCTCGCCGATGTAGAAATATGCTTCGCCGTGTTCTTTTACTTCGCCCGAATAAACGGCTCTCATGGCGCAGTAGGCACGGCCGCCGTCAGTGACGGCATTTTCCTTTACAATCGAAAAGCCGTTTTGGGTGAGATACCGCCTTAAATCCTCAGCATGCGTCATCGGCTGCAAGACAAGAGCCTTTTCCTTACATTTAAGCCATTCGGCTCTGTCGATAATCTCGCACATCAGCTCGCCGCCCATGCCGGCAATAACGACCTCTTGGACAAAGTCACCGTCAATTTCGTCAAGGCCGTCTGAGAGGATAATCTGAACCTTGTCCTCAACACCGTATTTCCTGACAGTCGCCCTTGCATTCTCCAAAGGTCCGATTCGCACATCAGAGGCAACGGCAAAGGGCGAATAGCCCGTAATAACCATAAATGCCGGCAGATACGCATGATCAGTGCCGACATCAACGAAAATTCTGTTAGGCTCTATTAGTTCAGCCACCATACTGAGTCTTTTATCAAGGCGGGGCGTTAAAGCCCCGCCTTTGTGCTCACTGATTTCCCAAATGCTCATTGATTTCGGCAATAAGTTCGTCAGGGTCTACGCCGTGAACCATGCAAGCCTCTTCAATGGTCTCATTCCTTGAAGCGGGGCAGCCGAGGCAGTGCATTCCCATGTTTAAAAATATGGGAGCAAGCGTGCGGTCTGCGTCAAGCAGTGTGCCGATTTTTGTATCTTTATCAACAGTCATATCTAAAACCTCCCGAAATTGCACTCAAGGGTAGTTTGCCCTCGATTAAATAATACATCTGAAATTTATTATTGTAAATAATTGCTAAACGGATTTTACGAAAATGGTGACTTCTGCGCCGTTTACTTCAAAGGTCTTATCGGCGTCAGCGGCTAAGTCGCCGTTTATGATAAGGTCGTCAGCAAGAAGCTCACTCTTTATATAATCGCTCTTGTTTGTAACGGCTGCGGTGGTGAACTCGTCGGCAGTCTTAACGGCGGCGAGAATCCTCTGCTCAACAGAGTAGCCGGTGTCCTTTCTTAAAATCTGCCACTGCCTTACTATATCCCTGACAATGCCGTCAGCAATAAGCTCGTCCGTAAGGTGAGTGTCGATAGCCACGGTCAGCTCGTCAGTTACCTCGCCCACGACTATGCCCTTCTTGGCAGTCGACTGAACCACAAACAGCTCGGGCGCAAGGTCTATATCAAAAGAGTCAAAGCGTACGGAACCGCCCTTTGCCACCGTGTCGGCAGCCTTTGCCATAGCAGCATCGTCAAGTCCCTCAAGTACAGCCTTCAGCTTGTTTACATCCTGCTTTAAGACAGCGCCGGCAGCCTTAAAATTGACCGTAAGATAGCTGTCCTTGAGAATAGCCATATCGGTGATATATTCAAGGCTTCTGATGTTAAGCTCGTCAAGAATGGTCTTTTCAAATACCTTAATCTTCTCGGCATCAGCCTCGCTGCAGCAGACATAGAGAGTCGACAGCGGCTGACGAACCTTTAACTGCTGCTCGTTTCTCAGACGCATAGCCGTATTGATAACATCCCTTGCGAGAGCGGTCTGCTCGAGAACCTCAGTATCCGTTACGCCCTCAAAGGGAACGGGCCAGTCGCAGAGATGAACTGAAATCGGAGCGGAGGGATAGAGCTTTCTTATAAGCTTCTGCCAGATATTCTCCGTCATGAACGGAATAATCGGGGACATGCAGCGTGTAGCCGCATCAAGGGCATAGGTCAGTACCCAGTAAGCAAGGGTCTTGTCCTTCATATCGCCCGTTTTCCAGAAGCGGCGGCGGTTTGTTCTGATATACCAGTTGGAAATATCGTCAACAAAGACCTCAAAGTCCTTGACAAGGGTATAGGCCTTAAAGTCGTCAAAGCACTCTGTTGCCCTTGCGATAAACTCATTCGTACGCAGCACAAGCCACTTGTCGGTGGCGGTCATTGCGGAAATGTCCGGGGTGTAGCCGTCAAGCACGGGCTTGTCAATGCTTGCATAGGTCTCGATAAAGGTATAGATGTTACTGAATGCAAGCAGCTTGCGCCTTGCCTCGTCGCCGAGGTTGTAGCCGAAGCGCACGTCATTAGCCACGGGAGCGCCCGCATAGAGATAGCGGATAGTGTCAGCGCCCATGATTTCGGCTGCCTCGTCAAACTTAATCATATAGCCGGTCTTGGAGAACTTTCCGCCGTCCTCCTTGATGACGGAGTTGTGTGAAAGAACACGCCTGTACGGAGCACGGCCCTCAAGCACAACGCTCATAAAGAGCATTGAATAGAACCAGAGCCTTACCTGCTCCCTCATTTCAACGACCCAGTCGGCGGGGAAGTACTTCTTCCAGTATTCCTTATCTTCAAAGTAGCCCAGAGTCGAGAAGGGAACGATACCTGCATCAAGCCAGACGTCGCCGATTTCGTTAACTCTCGAAACCTCTTTGCCGCACTTTTCGCACTTGATTTTAACCTCGTCAATCCACGGGCGGTGAAGCTCCGGCAGAGCATCAACGACCTCGGGATTAGTGCTTCTCTCTCTTAATTCCTCACGGCTGCCTATGACATTCACATGTCCGCAGTCACAGGGATAGAAGGGCAGGGGCAGACCGTAGTAACGCTTTCTTGAAATATTCCAGTCGCCCATGTTCTGAAGCCAGTCAACCATGCGCTTGCCGTTTGCCTCAGGCTCCCACTTGACTGACTCGGCGGCCTTTATAAGCTCTGGCTTAATGGCCTCTGTCCTTATATACCATGCGGGAACAAGCCTGAAGATGATTTCGGCCTTGCAGCGCCAGCATAAGGGGTAGCTGTGCTCATAGGGCTCGACCTTGTAAAGCTTGTTGTCCGCTTTAAGCCTTTCAAAAATATCCTCAGCCACGCTGTGACTGTCCTTGCCGGTCATAAAGCCGAAGCCTTCCATGAATATGCCCATATCGTCAACAGGCATAATCTGCGGGAGATTAAGCTTCAGACCCAGCTCATAGTCCTCAATACCGCAGCCGGGAGCTATATGCACAATGCCTGTTCCTTCATCGGCGGCAACCTCGTCCCAGGATACGACCTTATGCTCAACGCCTGCCTGAGCCTCGATTTCCGGGAAGCAGGTCTCATAATGCAGGCCCACAAGCTCGGAGCCCTTAACAACACGAAGGACCTCCAGCTTGTCGTCGCCGAGCCTTGAAATGGCGTTCTTTGCAAGATATATGGTCTGCTCGTCACTCTTGACCCTGACTTCCGCATAGTCGATTTCGGGGTTTACCGCAAGAGCCACGTTTGACGAAAGAGTCCACGGGGTGGTTGTCCAGGCAAGAATCTTTGAGGGGATTTCCTTTAAGGGCAGCTTAAAGAATACCGAATTGTGTGTAAGCTGCTTATATGAGCCTGTCATCTCATGCTCTGAGAGGGATGTTCCGCAGCGGGGACACCAGGGCATCGGGCGGTATTCACGCTCAATCATGCCCTTTTCGTTGCAGACTTTCAGGAAATGCCAGATGCCCGCAATATTCTTATCCGTATGAGTAAAATATGAGTTATCCCAGTCCATCCACTGACCGAGCCTCTTGGACTGCTCGGTTATTATGGACGAGAATCTCTTTACACGGTCAACGCACTGACGGGTGAACCTGTCCATGCCGTAGGCTTCAATGTCCTTCTTGGTCTTAAAGCCCAGCTCCTTTTCGACCTCGACCTCGACCCAGAGACCCTGAGCGTCAAAGCCGTTCTGACAGCGGCAGGAATAGCCCCTCATCATCTTGTAGCGAATGAAGGTATCCTTGAGGGTTCTGCCCCATGCGTGATGTATGCCCATGGGATTGTTTGCGGTAATGGGGCCGTCGATAAAGCGGAAAGGCTCCTTATCAGCATTCTTTTCCCTGAGCAAATCGAAGCATTTATTATCTTCCCAGAACTTCAGAACCTCATGTTCCATCTCTATAAAAGTGTTTTTCTCATTCTCTGCCAAAGATGTTCCCTCCGAAACGATTAGAATATATAAATCAACTAAAAGTTTTGATTACAGTTAAATTATCAAAGGAGCCTTTCAAGCTCCCTCAATGTTGGATTCGCTGATGATGAATACGGGCCTGTCCCTTGTTTCGTCATATATTCTTGCGAGGTACATTCCCATAATACCGAGACACAAAAGAATTATGCCCGAAAACAGCATAATTACGGCAATAATCGAGGCAATACCTATGGAGCTTAAGTATCCCATTGCCTTTAAAATTACGGCGACAATAAAGACTAAAACCGAAAGGACAATGCTGAATCCGCCGAGATAAAGCGGCAGCCGTAATGGGGCGTTTGTAAAGGATAAAAGTCCGTCAATGGCGTATTTAAGAAGCTTTCTGAC